>NZ_QRGQ01000040.1:0-221634 GCF_003367205.1 Arthrobacter sp. RT-1 | reverse complement strand
GGTCGTGGTCCTGGCCCTGAACCTGGTCTCGGTCAAGGTCTTTGGCGAAATGGAATTCTGGTTCGCCCTGATCAAGGTCGCCGCCCTGGTCATCTTCCTCATCGTCGGCACCTACTTCGTCATCTTCGGCACCCCCGTGGACGGCCAACAGGTCGGCTTCAGCCTCATCTCCGACAACGGCGGAATCTTCCCCAACGGCCTGCTGCCCATGATCATCCTCATGCAGGGCGTCCTGTTCGCCTACGCCTCCATCGAACTGGTCGGCACCGCCGCCGGCGAAACCGAAAACCCCGAAAAAATCATGCCCAAGGCCATCAACTCCGTGGTCTTCCGCATCGCCGTGTTCTACGTCGGCTCCGTCATCCTCCTGGCCCTGCTGCTGCCGTACACCTCCTACGAAAAAGGCGTCAGCCCCTTCGTGACCTTCTTCGGCTCCATCGGCATCCAGGGCGTGGACGTCATCATGAACCTCGTCGTCCTCACCGCCGCCCTGTCCTCCCTCAACGCCGGGCTCTACTCCACCGGCCGGATCCTGCGCTCCATGTCCGTCAACGGCTCCGCCCCGCGCTTCGCCTCCCGGATGAACAAAGCAGGCGTCCCCTACGGCGGCATCGCCATCACCGCCGGCGTCTCCCTCCTGGGCGTCCCGCTGAACTACCTCGTCCCCGCCGACGCCTTCGAAATCGTCCTCAACGTCGCCTCCGTCGGCATCATCATGACCTGGGCCACCATCGTCCTGTGCCAGATCCAACTCAAACGCTGGGCCGACAAAGGCTGGCTCAAACGCCCCTCCTTCCGCATGTTCGGCGCCCCCTACACCGGCTACCTCTCCCTGCTCTTCCTGGTAGGGGTCCTGGTCATGGTCTTCATCGAATCGCCCCTCACCATGCTCGTCACCGCCATCGCCTCCATCCTGATGGTCTTCGGCTGGTACGCCTGCCGCAAACGCATCCGCGACATCGCCGAAACCCGCGAAGGCTTCACCGGCATCTCCCCGGTGGTCGCCAACCCGCCGGCGGAGACGTTCAAGAAGTAGTGCACGCCGGCTAACACGCCGCAACGCCCGACGGCGGCACCTTTGGTTCTGGAGCTACAGAACCTCAGGTGCCGCCGTCGGGGTTTTAACGGGAATCGCTGTTATCGCTACTTATGCCATGAGGGCTCCACCACCATCGCCGAACCGCCGCCGCGCCTTGTTGGTTCGGCTGCAGCGACAGTACGCCCGTCCGGCAGGAACTCAATGGCCGTGGCGGCGCCGAGCTCGGCAACTGAGCTGAAGGCCGGGTGTCCGTACTGCTTGAGCTGGTCACCATAGGCGGCAATGAATGCCGGTTCCGCCTGTGGGGTTGCCGAGTTGCGTTGTGAGGCGCGGGGCGCAGCAAGTGCGTCAGAGATGCTCATGCCCAGGTCGATCCGGTTGATCAGCGTTTGCAGCACCGTAGTGATGATCGTTGCACCGCCCGGCGACCCGAGCGCAACGAACGGTTTGCCGTCCTTCAGCACGATGGTGGGCGACATGGAGGAGCGTGGACGTTTACCCGGTTCGATGCGGTTCGCATCCGTGGGGTTGGCGGGGACATTGAAGTCCGTCAGTTCATTGTTCAGGATGAAGCCGCGACCGGGGACTACGATGCCGGACCCGCCGGTCTGCTCGATGGTGAGGGTGTACTCCACCACGTTGCCCCACTTGTCGGAAACGGTGAGGTTGGTGGTTGAAAGCCTCTCAGTATCCGTTTGGTTGCTCTGTGCAGCGGCCGGCAGATCGCACACGCCATTGTAGGAAGAGACGTCTCCGGCTGGCACCGGCTTCGGCGCCGCCTTCAACGGATCAATTTCGCACGCCCGTTCCTTGCCGAAGACCGGGTCGAGGAGTTCTTCCATAGGAACGTCCACGAAGGCAGGATCGCCAACATACTTGCCGCGGTCGGCGAAGGCGAGGGCGCTGGCTTCAAGGTAGTGGTGCAGGACCTTTGGCTTGTCGTTGGCAAGAGCGGGAAGGTCGAACACCTCCAGGATGTTCAAGGCCTCCCCGACGGTCGTGCCGCCACTGCTGGAAGGTGCCATGCCGTAAACGTCATAGCCGCGGTAGTTCACGTGGGTGGGGTCCTGGTCGAGGGCCTCGTAGTCATCCAGGTCTTCAGTGGTCATGACGCCTGCAGGTCCGGGCAGGGTATTCGGATCCGGGTTTGTCGGTGCGTTCCGGACGGTGGAAACGATTTCCTCCGCAATCGGGCCTTCATAAAAGGCGTCCGTCCCTTCCTGGCCCAGAACACGATATGTCTCCGCCAGGTCGGGGTTATTCAGGACGGAACCGACTACGGGAAGCTGTCCTCCGGGGAGGAAAAGCTCCACAGTCGCGGCGAACGGCCTGAAACGCTCATCGTTTTCATCTGTCTGCTGGCGGAATGTCTCGTCCACCACAAAGCCGTCCGTTGCTACTTCAATGGCGGGCTGCAGGGTTTCGGCGAGGCTGAGGCTTCCCCAACGGTCCAGCGCCCGCTCCCAGGTTGCCGGGGTACCGGGTACCCCGACGGAAATTCCGCTAGTTGCCTGCTTTGTGAATGGGTACGGCTCGGTCGTGCCAGGTTTAAGGAAAGCATCTGGAGGCATGGCGGCCGGTGCGGTCTCGCGGCCGTCGATGGTGCTGACCTTGCCCCTCTTCGCGTCGTAGAACACAAAGTAGCCGCCACCGCCGATGCCGGCGCTGTAGGGTTCGGTGACGCCGAGGGTGGCGGCTGCGGCGACTGCGGCGTCGACGGCGTTGCCACCCTTGCGGAGGATTTCGATGGCGGCGGCGGAGGCGTCCGGGTCAACGGTGCTGACGGCGCCTCCGTAGCCGGTTGCTGTAGGCCTTTTTTCGACGTTGTCGGCCTGCCGCGGATGGGCAGAGGCCGGGCTCGCCAGCGCTCCAGTGGTCACGCTCATCGCCAGCGCCGCCGTGACGGCACCGAGCCGGCGTCCCAGATGTGGCATGGTTGCTCCTGATTGGGTTCGGGTGAGGTGCGTCACACGCTACTCCTCGCCCCCTGTACTCTCAACGGCTGCGCCTACCCCTGCTGCATGCCTTCGGAGCTGACGCTCCGTTGTCGTACAGGTCTGTCCTCTTGACGTGCGTGGGGTGCGGGTTTATTCTCGGCCCCATCCTGCCGTTCAACGTTCAAGGGGGAGCGCCAGCAGGGCACGTTTACTGTTCGTCCTGGCTCCGTCAGTTGCCACAGGACGTGTCCAGGCGCACCGGTCAAGGAGGACCGCGATGAGCAATCCGGAAGCAAAAATTGTCGTAGGTGTGGACGGCTCCGATTCCTCGGTCCAGGCCCTGCGACTGGCCGCCCGGCTGGCGCCCGCCCTCAACGCGCGAGTCCATGCTGTGGCTTGCTGGGATTTCCCGCAAATCTACGCTGGCTACGTTCCGCCCGACTTCGACGCATTTGAAGCAGCCGCGCGGCAGACCTTGGCCGAGGCTCTCGGCAAGGCGTTCGGGCCGGATGCCTCCGTAGAGATTACTCAGGCTATAGTCCGCGGCCCGGCGCCGGCCAAACTGGTCGAAGCCGGCGCGGACGCCGCACTCCTGGTGGTGGGGCGCCGCGGGCACGGCGGCTTCATCGGCATGCACCTGGGGTCGGTGAGTTCAGCATGCGTTTCGCACGCCGCCTGCCCTGTCCTGGTGGTGCATGCTGACAGCAACCACCGGCCCCACCATCTCTGGAGAGGCTCCAAGGGCAAGGGCGCCGCGAAGCTCTAGCCCCCGAACCTTCCTGGCGTAATGCAACGCCCCTGCAACTCCCGGCTGGAGCCGATCCCCTATGCTCAGCAGAGTGCCCCTCTGCGCAGGCGCCCGCAGGAGTGGCACTAACTGCGCAGTTCAACGTCGAACCATTCGGGAGAAACAGCATGACCAACTGGCGGATCAGGGATTTCCACTCCTCCGACCTTGACGGGATCCTGCACCTCTGGGAGACCCTGAAGGCAAGCAACGTGGAACCCGTCTATGCCCTTTCCGAGGTCCTGGCATCCTGCGAGAAGGACCACGCCGTGGTGGCGGTGCAGGGCGACCAGGTGGTGGGTGCCGCCGTCGGACGCGCCGCGCACGACCAGGGATGGATCGTTTTCCTCGCCACCCTGCCCGAATACCGCGGCCGGGGGATCGGCACCTCGCTGCTGGCCGCCGTCGAAAACCGCATGGCACCGCACGGCCTCAACAAGCTCTCCGCACTCATGCCCGAATCGGAAACCCGCGTGGAGGCATTCCTGGGCCGCGGCTTCGCCCTGAAGAAGAACCTGCGCTACTTCGAACGGACCATTCCCGTCCAGCGCCAGGAACTCGGCGCCCTGGGCCAGCTGGGCGGCCGCGTCCTCGCCCGCGATCTCTGGGAAAACGTGGCCGGCATGCGCAAGGAGAAGGAACTGCTCGAACGCCGCCTGGTGCTCCCCCTGGCCGAGGCCGACCTCGCCGACGAATTCGGTGTGGTTCCGCCCCGCGCCGTCGTACTTTTCGGCCCGCCCGGCACCGGCAAGACCACCTTCGCCAAGGCCATCGCCTCCCGCCTCGAGTGGCCCTTCGTGGAAGTCTTCCCCTCCCGGCTCGCCGCCGATCCGCAAGGCCTGGCCGGCGCCCTCCGCGAGACCTTCCTGGAGATCGCGGAGCTGGAACATGCCGTGGTGTTCATCGACGAGGTGGAGGAAATCGCGTCACAGCGCTCGGGTGAGCCGCCGTCCCCGCTGCAGGGCGTCACCAACGAACTGCTCAAGATCATCCCGGCCTTCCGCGAACAGCCCGGCCGCCTGCTGGTCTGCGCCACCAACTTCATCCGCGCCCTGGACACCGCCTTCCTGCGCCACGGCCGATTCGACTACGTCATCCCCATCGGCCTGCCGGACCGGCAAGCCCGCGAAGCGATGTGGCAGCGGTTCATCCCCGCTCCCGTGGTGGACGCCGTTGATGTTGACCTGCTGGTGGAGCGCACCCAGGGCTTCTCGCCCGCCGACATCGAGTACGCCGCCCGCAGCGCCTCCCAGCGCGCCTTGGAAAAAGCAGTGTACGACGACGGCGGGCTGGCCTCCGGAGGGCAGCTTTCCGTCCGGGAGGCGGTCCGGAAAGGCCCCGCCACCCAGGACTACCTCGACGCCATCGCCGAAACCCGCACCACCGTCAGCGAGGAAGTCCACCAGGACTTCCTCGAAGACATCGACGCCCTGGGCCGCGTGTAAGGCAGTAACGTGTGAAGCATGTCCTCCAACCCCCTCCGGCATGCCATGGCGCGCATGGGCGGCCGCGATCCGCACGAAAAGCACCGCGCGGCCACACCGCTTGAACTCTTTTTCGACCTGACCTTCGTGATCGCCTTCGGCGTTGCCGGCAGCCAGTTCGCCCATGAAATCGCCGAAGCGCATTTCGTTGCCGGCCTGATGGGGTTCTCCTTCGCGATGTTCGCCGTCATCTGGGCGTGGATCAACTTCACGTGGTTCGCCAGCGCCTACGACACCGATGACTGGATCTTCCGCGTGGTCACGATGGTCCAGATCGTTGGCGTCCTGATCCTTGCCATGGGAATCGAGCCCATGTTTTATTCCCTGGTAGAAGGCAGGCATGTGGACAACGCGGTGATCGTGGGCGGCTACGTGATCATGCGGCTGGCACTGGTTGCCCAATGGCTGCGCGCAGCCAGGCAGGATCCGGCCCGCTGCGAGACATGCCTGCGCTACGCGAAATACCTTGCGCTGGTGCAACTCGGCTGGATCGCGGTGCTGATCATCGAGGCGGACGTTCCCACCACGTTCTTCATGATTGTGCCCCTGATCGTCCTGGAGATGTCCACCCCGTACGCCGCCGAGCGCAAGGCCCGGACACCCTGGCACGCCCACCACATTGCCGAGCGGTACGGGCTGCTGGCCATCATCGCTTTGGGTGAATGCCTTATCGGTGCGATCGAGACGCTCCGCGCCATCGTGGCCAACCACGGCTGGAGCGTGGACGCCGCGCTTGTTGGCTTTGGCGGCACAGCCCTGGCTTTCGGCATGTGGTGGATCTACTTCATGCTTCCCGCCGGACGTGCGCTGCACCTGCGGCGCCACCGGTCATTCCTGTTCGGTTACGGCCACATGCCGATCTTCGCCGCGATTGCCGCCACCGGCGCCGGTCTGCACGTGGCGGCGTACTTCATCGACCACGAGGCCCACATCAGCGGCGCCGTGGCGGTGGCCAGCATCGCGGTTCCGGTGGCGCTGTTCAAGGGCTCACTGACCTGGCTGTACAGCGTGATGGTGGGCCCGGACCGCACCGTCATCACTGTGGCGGCAGGTGTGCTGGCGGCGCTGGCCGCATCAGTTGGCATGGCGGCGGCAGGAGTTTCCGTCCCGGTATGCCTGCTGGTGATCGTGCTGGCGCTCGGCATGTCGATCGTCATCGATGAGCGCCGCGGTTCCGACCGGCTGCATCACGCGCTGGAGAAGCTGGAGACTACTGCTCCCCGCCCGTCCTAGCGTCCAGCGCCGCCCCACCCGCGGCATCCGGCTCCCCGTAGGACAGGTTCTCGTAGTCCGTGGTGTCTTCCTCATCCAACTGGTCGTCCAGCTCCTCGAGCAGCCACGGGTTCACGCGCGCCAGGATCTTCCGGACCTCCTCCACCTCCACGGCCGCGTACAGCACGGGACGGGCATCCCGGTACTTCGTGACCGGCGGCTTGTCCGGCCATTTTTCGGCCAGTGCCTGGACCCGTTCGGGCAGTGAGTTGTGGGCGTTGTCCGCGATCTTGACCAGGGCGGCGTCGTGGTGCTCTGCGATCTCGCGGATCCCGGCCTGGTAATCGTCCGGGTTCTCGTGCAGCCGGTTGGTGACGCGTTCGATAATCTCCACGGCCCGCTCGGACACGCCCATATCCAACAGGGCCTGCCGTGTTATCGGGGTGTCCTCGGCAATGTCGTGCAGATATCCGGCAATCCGGATGTCGTCATCGAAATCGGCAAGGGCATCACCGACGGCAAGGACGTGGTCCTTGTACGGGCGCTTGAGCTTGTCCTTTTGCCGGTTGTGGGCCACCTCGGCGAGGACCTTTGCGGTCTCAACCGTGAATCTGGGCGCCGGGCTCTGCTCCGCGGCATGCTGGTCTGACATGTCCTAAGCCTAGGCTGAACCGGCCGCCGAGGCTCACACAGCACCAACGGTTCCGTGCGATGCTACTGCTTGCCGTACTTACGGTGGACCGCCTGCTTGCTGACTCCCAGGCAGAGCGCGATGGCCTCCCACGAGAGGCCGGCCTGCCTGGCGCTCCGTACCAGCGAGGATTCCGTCCGGTGGACTTCCTTCTGCAGCTCGGCGATTGCCCGCAGCGCTTCCGCAGGCCCCATTCCATCCATCGATCCGACCAGTGTCTTCATCCGGTCCACCTCCATGCCGTCAACATTAGTTGACGAACGTCTTGGCGTCAACAAAGGTTGACGCCGGATCCTGGTTTATGCGCGGCCCGCTTTAGGCGGACCAGATCCACGGCTTCCGGGGGAGCATGTCAGGATCGAACGAATTTAAGGCATGCTCCAGCGTTCCGGCCTGCAGTCCGAGCGATGTGAGCAGCCGGTCGCGGACGGCGGCAACAGGGATACCTGCGCGGGAAAGGTCGCCCAGCGTCACCGCGCCATCGCGCTTGGCCAGGCGGGCGCCGTCGGTATTCACCACCAGGGGGACATGCACATATTCCGGAACGGGAATATTCAAGAGCGATGCGAGGTAAGCCTGCCGCGGCGTGGACGGGAGGAGGTCGTCGCCGCGGACCACCTGGTCGACGCCCTGCTCGGCGTCGTCCACCACCACCGCCAGGTTGTAGGCGGTGACACCGTCATTGCGCCGCAGCACGAAGTCATCCACTACCCCGGCGAATGTGCCGTGCAGGCGGTCCTTGACGGTGTACTGCTGCACATCGGAACGCAGCCGGACGGCGGCCGGCCGGGTGGCACGCTTGAACTCCAGCTCGGCCGGATCGAGGTTCCGGCAGGTCCCCGGATACGCCCCCTGAGGTGCGTGCGGAGCGGACGGCGCCTCCTGGATTTCCCGGCGCGTGCAGAAGCATTCATACGTGAGGCCGGCGTGGTGCAGGCGCGTAATGGCGTCAGCGTAGAGCTGGCCGCGGCCAGTTTGCCGAACCACTTCACCGTCCCAGGTCACGCCGATGGCTTTCAGGTCCCGCAACTGTTCCACTTCCGCCCCCGCCCGTGCCCGGTCCAGGTCCTCGACCCGCAGCAGGAAGGTGCGGCCTGTGGAACGGGCGAAGAGCCATGCCAGGATGGCCGTCCGCAGGTTGCCCACATGCAGCTCGCCGGACGGACTGGGGGCGAATCGGCCGGCGGAGGTCATGGATCCAGCCTAAGGGGAACAGCACAAGAGCCCCTCAGCTACCGATGCCTTCGGAAAATCCGACGATCGGTGGCTCAGGGGCTCTTGCCGTGGGGTGCGGAATGACGATGCGTGAACAAGAGTCAATCAGCGGCGGCTTCCTTGCGGGAAGCGGGGTGCAGCGCCCGGGTGGTGTGCCGGAAAGCCTGTAGCCTGCGGGATCCGGCGGTAGCCTTTGCCCTGTTGCCATCATTTGAGCAGCAGACCTACAGTTGGTGCAACTGCCCGGGATTTTGTTGATCACTCTGACTAACCCCTGGGCGCTAACCAGACGGGAAATGATCAGATTGCAGCAACTGGACGCGACCGATCAGCGCATCCTTCGCGCACTCGACGAGGATCCTCGCGTTCCCATCATGGTCCTGGCCCAGCGGCTGGGCCTGGCCCGCGGAACGGTGCAGTCGCGGCTGGAGCGGATGGCGGCGTCGGGTGCGCTGCGGCCCAACAGCAGCAGGGTGCTCCCCTCGGCGCTGGGGCGTGGGGTGGCGGCCGCCGTGAGCGCGGAACTGGACCAGAGCCACCTCAACGAGGCCATCGCCGCGCTTCGGGAGATCCCGGAAGTTCTCGAATGCCACGCACCTGCCGGGGACACGGACCTGCTGATCCGCGTGGTGGCCACCAGCCCGGACGACCTTTACCGGGTATCCGAGGAGATCCGGCTGTGCCCGGGCATCGTGCGCACGTCCACCAGCATGTTCCTGCGGGAGGTCATCCCCTACCGCACCACCGGGCTGCTCGCGGCAGACTGACGGAAACGGCCACGCCCCGCACCCGCTGCTGCTCCGGGGCGCTGCCTACACGGGTGGTCCCGCGTTGGACTTCAGGTTCTTCATCACCAGCGTGGACGTCAGGCGCTCCACACCCGGCAGGGACGTCAGCTCGGCGTCGTAGAAGCGCTGGTAGGACGGCAGATCCTCCGCGATGACCTTCAGCAGGTAGTCCGGCGACCCGAACAGCCGCTGCGCCTCCACGATGTTGGGATTGTCCGCCACCCTGGTCTCGAAGATCTCCATGGTAGGACGGTCCACCTGCCGCAGCGTGACGAACACAATTGCCTCAAAGCCCAGCCCCACGGCCGCGGGGTCGATGTCCGCCTTGTATCCGCGGATCACCCCCGATTGCTCCAGGTCCCGCAGCCGCCGGTGGCACGGCGCCACGGTCAGTCCCACCTTGGCGGCAAGCGCCGTGGCGGTCATGCGGCCGTCCTCCTTGAGGTGGCGCAAAATATTTCTATCAATATGGTCCAGCACGCAAGAATCCTACTGCCTGAATAGTGGGGCGGGCGAAAAAGGGACAGCACTTCTGCGCCGAAAGTCCCTAAGGTTTCTCCTGAGACATCCGCTGACAGGAGAAACCCATGAATCCGGAGCTGTTCCTGGCCTTTGTGCTGGTGGCCGCCGCCCTGGCCTGCACGCCCGGCGTGGACTGGGCGTACTCCATCACCGCAGGCCTCCGTCAACGCAGTTTCGTCCCCGCCGTTGCCGGGCTTTGCGGCGGGTACGTCCTGCACACCGTCCTGCTGGTGGCCGGGCTGGCCGCCGTCCTGACCGGTATGCCGGGCGTCCTGGGCTGGATCACCTTGGCCGGCGCCGCTTACCTAATGTGGCTTGGCATCAGCACGCTCCGCTCCTGGCGCGGCGCCTCCTTCAGCGCGGCAGACGCCGTCGGCCGCCCTGCCGCCACCCAGCTTCGAACGTTCCTGCAGGGCATGGGCACCAGCGGGATCAACCCCAAAGGCCTGCTGTTCTACGTGGCGCTGATCCCGCAGTTCGTCAGCGCGGAGGCCTCCCTGCCGGTCCCTGTCCAGTCCGGCCTCCTCGGCATGACTTTCGTTGCGCTGGCAGGCGCCGTCTACACGGCCGTGGCACTGCTTTCACGCACCCTGCTGCAGAGCCGGCCGGGTGCGGCTCGGGCTGTCACCCTGGCCAGCGGCATCATCATGGTGGTCCTGGGCGTGGTCCTGGTCAGCGAGCAACTCCTGCCACTGCTCGCCTCCGCGGTTTAATCCTCGCTGAGCTTTTTCCAGTCCTGTTCCCAGATCCGGCGCATTTCTTCGTCCTTGCGGATGGGAACGGGCGCCGCAATCTCCCGCTGCGGCTCGGGGTCAGGGCGACGGCGGCCCCAGTCACGGGGGTTCAGTGAGCGCCGGCTGGACTCCAGGAGCAGCAGCGCCCTGTCAGTCAAGGCGTCGTTCCGCAGCGCGAGGTGCGTCTTGCGCCGCCGCAGGACCTCGGCGATGGCCTGGTGCGCCGCCTCATAACGGCCTTCCCTGCGGAGGGCGCGCGCCCGGACCAGCAGCAGCGCGGCGGACAGGTCATCAGCGTTCAGCAGTCCTTCGGTCCAGTCGATCACCGTGCGGCTGCGGCCCAGCGTCAAGGCAATGGAGCAGCGGGCAAGTGCCATGGGGAGCGACGGCGGCAGGCCGGTGAGGGCGTCCAGCGCCGCCTCCGTGCGGCCGGTTTCCCGGAAGGAGTGGGACAGCGCCAGGAACACCGACTCCTCACTGAAGAGGACGGGGATCTCCACCCGTTCGGCCAGTTCAATCTGAGTGACGATCCTGGTGAGGTACGTGGACGAGTAGCGGTTCGCTTCGTCCTCGTTCCTGGTGGTCAGTCCGCGCTGCAGGAGCTCTGAGGCACGCAGGTACCCGCCGTGCTTGTAAACGAGCAGCCCGGCCATCAGGTAGCACAGGCCCGCCCATCCGGGATAGGCGCGGGCCAGCGTGATCAGCCGCTCGGGTTCCCGGCTGGTGAAGACGGCTTCGTGGACTGCCTTGGCCGGCTTGGGCAGGAGCATCTTCAGGCGCGGGACGTCCCCGTCCACGGACAGCAGTGCCGGGTTCCGTCCGCCCAGCACGCCCGTGAGCAGGCCTCCCACTCCCCCCGCAAGGTCATGGACCGGTGTGCGCAGCTGGGCATGGCCAAAGGGGGTGAGGTCGCGCCTGTCCCAGTAGATCGGTGCAGTATCCCCGGCGGTCATCTTTCCATGCTAACCGGGACAATGCCCGGGCGTTGGCGGCTGCAGCTGTCTGAAGAAGAACGGCCGGAAACTTCCGTTGGGACTTGTCCAACAGCCCGGCATCGGCGAAGGTAGTAAGCACCCTTAGCAGTTGTAGACTATCCAAGGAGAATACTTTGCAGATCGATAAGGCCCAGATCCTCGAGCTCCTCAGGTCCCAGGGCGACACCGATAAGGCCGCACAGGCCGAGACAGAACAGCCGGACCAGGTGGACACCGACCAGCACGCGGGGCTCCTGTCCAAGCTGGGCATTAATCCTGCGGACCTGCTCGGCAAGCTACCCGGCGGGCTGGGCGACAAGCTCGGCGGCCTGGGACTCTAGGAAGCGCCTCAGTGGACGTACGGCCGGTCGGGTTCGGTCGTGGCCGTGACGGAAGACGGTGACAGCAGCAGCTCAACCTTGCTGTCACCGTCCGGGTTGGAGGTGAACTCCCCTGTTGCCGTGACCCAGCTGTCGGCTGCGTGCTGCTCCTGCCAGCCGGGACGGTACACGGGGACGCCCACGGGCTGGGCATCCACGGTGCAGCAGGTGACCACGAACCGGGTGACGTAGAAGACGTTCTGCGGATCGTCCTTTGCCGCGGTGACGAACCCGGTGACGGTTGCGGTCTTGCCGGTGAAGTAGTCGTCCCCGGGGCTGCGCCGGAGCAAGGATGCCCATTCCCTGACACCGAACGACGACGGGTCCTCCTCCACGAGCCTGCTGGTCATGGCCGGCCCCAACGTGCCGGAGAGGTTGAGGTCCCGTTGCCGGGCGGCCTCGGAGGACAGTGTGGCCGGTGGCAGGACCAGCAGCCCCACCACGGCGGCGAGGACGGCCAGGAGGCTGCCCGCCGCACGGAGCCGGCCGGGACTTCCCGTCCCCGCACCAGGGTGACCGTGAGTGTGGCCGTCGGCGGCGCCGTCTTCATGGCTGTGGCCGTGAACGACACCGTCCGCGCCCTCGGGCGGCACAAGGATGAAGGCAGCAACTGATGCCGCGGCGGCCAGCACTGCCATGCCCACGGTGAAGGGAACGTAGCGGGGATGGATGTACAGCTCGAGTTTTCCGGTGAGCGCAAGCCCCAACGTGGCGGCGATCCCGGTCAGGCTGAGCATGACGCCGTGCCTGCCCGTAAAGCCCTTAGCCAGCAAGATTCATCACCACCCCCAGGACGGCCGAACAGGTACCGATTACCAGCACCAGGCGCAGCAGGGTTCCGGCCGTGAACGTGGTGCGGAGCAGTGCCAGCATCTTGACGTCCAGCATGGGCCCGAGGACCAGGAACGCCACGATCGACCCGGGCAGGAACGTGGCCCCAAAGGACAGGATGAAGAAAGCGTCCACCGTGGAGCAGATGGAGATGATGAACGCCAGTGCCATCAGTGCCAGCACAGACCACACGGGATCACTCCCGAGCCTGACCAGGACCTCCCTGGGCACCGCCACCTGGATCAGCCCCGCCAGCGCGGAACCGGCGAACAGGGCCGGCATCATGGCGTTGCTTTCCCGCGAGAACAGCTGCAGGCTGCGCCGCACCTTGCCCCCGGACTCGTGCCGGCCGACCTCCACGGCGCACGCTTCCTCGAAGCTGGGCTTCAGGACCCCGGCCGGCCCGCGTCGGCTGTAAAGCCAGCCCACCAGGTTGGCGATCACCAAACCGCCTGCAAGCCGCCCGGCGAGGATTCCGTTATCCCAGCCGAAGGCCTGGTGGGTGGTGATGATGGTGACGGGGTTCAGGATGGGCGCCGCGAACAGGAACGTCATCGACTCGCCGACGCTCAGGCCCTTCAGCATGAGCCCGCGGGCCATCGGAACGTTCCCGCATTCGCACACCGGCATCAGCATGCCCAGGAAGGACAGGACCAGGCGGCGCAGCACCGGATTCGCGGGAAGCCTGCGGTACAGCACGTCGGGCGGCAGCCATACCTGCACCAGCACCGAGACCAGGATGCCCAGGAAGACGAACGGCAGGGACTCGATCACCACGCTGATGGAGAGGGTGAAGAAGTCCCTCGCCGCACCCTCGAGGCCGGCAAATGCCCCCGGGGCCAGGGAACGGACGGCGAACCCCAGTAGAGCCACGATGGCCAGGGCCAGCAGGATGTTGAGCCGGCGCCAGCCCAGTTCCCTGGCCCCGGCAGCCGGCTCAGGCGGGGCCGGGCGCGTTTCCACGGCGGGCGGCGACGGCTTTGTCGCCCGGGGCTCCCGTCGGGGCTGGCTCATGCAGGAATGCTAGGGGCACTGCCCACACGGCGCAAGGAGGAGGGCGGGGTCAGGCCCGTTCCATGAACCATTCGGTGAAGGAGCTGGCACGGCCCGAGCCGTCGAACCGCACCACCCAGAGGTTGTCGTATGAAGGATTGTCCCCCGAATAGATCGTGACGCCCTGGACGAAGGCCGTATCGCCGTCGGCTCCCAGCAGTTCCCAGCTGAACGTCCAGTCCGCTGGCTGGTCCCGGGCGGCCAGCCAGCCCTCGACAATCCCGTCGTGCCCCAGCCAGGGGTGCGGGTCGCCGGGCCGGGTCTCATAGCGCGCGTCCGGCGTGAACAAGGCGCGGATATCATCAGGCTCGTTGCTCGCCCACGTGGCCTGGTACCTTTCCATCCACTCCGGAACGTGGTCCCGGGCTGAAGCCGTCTCGGTCATCTCCCCGTTCTACGCCGATGCCGGGCGGGCTGCAAGCGCTCAGCCGCTGACGGCCGCGATCCACACCCCGATGACCCAGGTGCTGGCTGCCAGGCAGGCCAGGCCGAATTCGGCGAGCATCCCCAGCCCGGTGGCTTTGAGGGCCGCCCAGCTGGATGTGGCGGCGGTGCCGATGTTCCGGGTGCGGAGGACTTCGCTGAGCAGCAGGCCGGCGGCAAAGCCGACGAAGAGTCCCACCACGGGGATGATGAACATGCCCGCCACGCCGGCCACCAGGGCAACAACGATGCTGCGGCTGGGAATGGCATGCTGCTTCAGCTTCCTGCCCGTGAGCACGGCGCTGGCGGCCATGCCTGCTGCCACGAACAGCATGGCGACCGCGAAGACCACCCAGCCGGCCGTCCCTGCCCCGCCCCAGATGGCCCACGCCAGCAGGCTGGCGCCGATCAGGATGCTGCCCGGCAGGACCGGGATGACCGTCCCCGCCACCCCCACCAGGATGGCCAGGCCGCACAGGATGGTCACCGCCGTCTCGGAATTCATGGTCCCCAGTTTAGGGGGAAGCCGCTCAACGCCCGACGGCGGCGCCTCCTGCGCGAGGAGGCGCCGCCGTCGTTATTTTCCCGGCTGGAAGGGGCGCTTACTCCGCTTCCACCGCGGCCGCAACAGCCGCGGTGACGGCGGGCGCGACGCGCGGATCCAGCGGGCTGGGGACGATGTAATCCGCCGACAGGTCCTCCGCCGCAAGGTCGGCGATGGCCCGCGCTGCCGCGAGCTTCATGGCCGGGGTGATGCGGCGGGCGCCGGCATCCAGCGCACCCCGGAAGATGCCGGGGAAAGCAAGGACGTTGTTGATCTGGTTGGGGAAGTCGCTGCGCCCGGTGGCCACGACGGCGGCGTACTTCACGGCCACCTCGGGCAGCACTTCGGGGTCCGGGTTGGAGAGGGCGAACACGATCGAGTCCTGGTTCATCAGGGCCAGGTGCGCCTCGTCCAGCTTCGACGAGGACACGCCGATGAAGACGTCGGCGCCCGTGAGCGCCTCGGCCGGCCCGCCGGTGATGCCGCGGGGGTTGCTGCGCAGGGCGATGTCGGCCTTTTTGCTGGTGGTGTCCGCGGCAAGGTCCGCGCGGCTGCTGTTGATGACGCCGCGTGAGTCCAGCAGGACAACGTCGGTGATGCCTGCGGCGAGCAGGATTTCGGCGACGGCGATGCCGGCGGCACCCGCACCGGAGACCACCACGCGGAGGCCTTCGAGGGGGCGTCCGGTGACCTTGGCGGCGTTGGTCAGTGCTGCCAGGGCCACGACGGCGGTGCCGTGCTGGTCATCGTGCATGACCGGGCAGTCCAGGGCTTCGATGAGCTTTTCCTCGAGCTCGAAACAGCGCGGGGCGGCGATGTCCTCGAGGTTGACGGCGCCGAAGCTGGGGCGCAGGCGGACCAGCGTTTCCACGATCTCGTCCACGTCGCTGGTGTTCAGGACCAGGGGGATGGAGTCAAGGTCACCGAAGGTCTTGAAGAGGGCGGACTTGCCCTCCATAACGGGCAGGGAGGCGCTGGCGCCGATGTTGCCCAGGCCCAGGACGGCGGTGCCGTCGCTGACCACGACCACCAGGCGCTCGGCCCAGGTCAGGGTGCGGGCAAGTTCGGGCTGCTTGTGGATGGCACGGCTGACTTCGGCCACACCCGGGGTGTAGGCGATGGAGAGGTCGCGCTTGTTGGACAGCGGGACCGTGCTGGTGATGGACAGCTTGCCGCCCTTGTGGGCGTCGAAAATCTCGGCTTCTGTCAGGGCGGTGGCTGCTGAATTGTCAGTAACTGTGGCTGCGTCAATGGACACGTCGTTGTCTCCTGGTGCTCGCCGTGCGCGCACGGCACATGGGGACCCAAGCCCGGGCGGACTCAAGGCAATGGAAATGGTGCGACAGGAAACCCAGGGGTGGCGGGTCCGTGGGAACGTCGGGGATGTTCACTCCCTGTTGCTCCGGTGGACCCATGGTAGGCAGGCGCTCGGCAGGTGATCGGCCGATTTGACCGTCAGAAGCTGGCCTAAACGTTTATCCAGGCCGTACTGTGACGTACGCCACGCAATTATGGCGTACTTATTGCCGGATTGGACTAGACCGGTTACGCAGTCTGATGGAGTGTGAACCCTGCCTGGGCACCGGGGGAAAGCCGTGCGCAGGCCTTTTTGAGGTCTTCTTCGGCTTCGAAGAGGGATAGCCGGCGGTTCCGGACGGACTGGACCAGACCAGTGACGGTCAGCAGCAGAACGCGCGCTGCAATAGCGTCCCCGGATGCGGTGGCCACTACTTTCTCGCTGAGGGCGTCGATCTCGCGCAGCAGCGCCGTGGTGTCGCGGTCCTGAACATAGACGCCGCGGCTAAGGCACTGTTCCACGGCCGGCTGCATGACGCGCATGTGGAAAATTTCCATCACCAGCCCCGCCAGGGCCCGGCCGCGGAAGCGGTCCGAGGCGCCCCGCGAACCGGCCTGCAGTTCGTCGAGCTGCTGGCGGTAGAGGGCAAGCATGAGGTGGGTGGGGGAAGGAAAATACCGGTAAAGGGTGCCCAGCGGCACATCAGCTTTCGCCGCCACTTCCGAGAGTTCCACCGAGTCCAGTCCCTTGCGGGCGAACCCTGCAGCCGACTCCAGGATGCGGGTATAGCGGAGCCGCTGGCGCGGAGCGGACGGCCTTGCGGCCATGGGCGGATGGTCTGAAATGGTCTCGGGCATCAGCATTCCGGGGTTGTGTTCCTATGGTGCAGCAGCCAGGAGCGTCCCATCCCGAACCGCCTGCAGTCCGGTTCAACTATACGGCACAGTAGCGTGCCGTAATTAGTCAGCGGGCTTACTTCCGGGGCAAACCTCGGTCAGCGGACGCCCTTGATCTTGACGACAAACACCGCACCCAGGAGGCCCATGACAGCCGCAGTAATGAACAGCGTGAAGTACCCCCCGAAGTACGTCACCGCGAGGAACGCGAGGCCGGTCGCGAACACCTGCGGCAGCGAGGCGGCCACGTTAATGACCCCCATATCCTTGCCGCGGTCGGCGGCCTGCGGCAGCACCTGCGTCAGCAGCGCAAAGTCAACGGCCTGGTAGGCGCCGAACCCCACGCCGAGGATGGCGGCGCCAACCAGGGCGCCGGTCCAGACCGGGAAAAACGCCATAGTGAGGCCCGCGAGGGCAATGAGGACTGAGGATCCGATCACAAACGGCTTCCGCCGGCCCAGCCGGTCGCTCCACGGCCCCGCGATCACCGCAGTAACCATCACCAACGCCGCATAAATGCCGGTCAGGATCAGGACTCCCAGCGCCGGGTTCTCAAGCTTGAGGACGTCCCTGAGGAAAAAGATCAGGTACACAATGGTCAGCTGGTTGCAGACGTTAACCAGGAAGCGGGTGAGCCATGCCCACGCGAAGTCCGGATGACGGGCCGGGCTGATCCAGAAGCCGCGCAGGAAACTGCCCCATGAGAAAGCCGGCCGGAGCTCCCTGGGCAGTGGCGGATCATTCCGGTGGAACAAGTACGGCAGCACCGAGAACACCAGGGCGGCAGCACACAGGGCGTACCCCACCATATAGTTTCCCGACACAACCGCCCCGAAGACTGCGCCCAGGAGGATGCCCGCTGTTTGGCCCAGGGCCGCAAGTCCCCCCACTCCGCCGCGCTGCAGCACCGGCACCCGGTCCGGGATGGCGGCGGTGATGGCCGCATAGGCCGCGTTGGCGCCGAGCTGGACCAGGCACCAGAACAGGACCATCAGGGCAACAGCCGTGGCCCCGGACAACGCCAGCAATGCTGCCGCGGCCAGGACGGCACCGGCCAGCACCCAAGGGGCGCGCCGGCCGAAACCCGAGACCGTCCGGTCAGACAGCGCCCCGAAGAGCGGATTGGCCACCAGGGATACGGCGGCACCGCACCCGAGTACGAGGGAGGCGATGGCTTCCTTGTTTGTTTCGTCGATGCCAATGGCCTGCTCGGCGATAAAGATGTTGATGGGCCCGAAGAAGGCGGCGTTGATGCCCACGTTGACCAGCACCAGCCCGGCGACCCAGCGCGCGGTGACCTTTTGCGTCGGCTCGGCGAGCGCCGCCGTCGTACTCTGCGCCCCGGCTCCCTGATCCAGCGGTGCGGGAGTATCTGACAGGCTCATGACGTGCTCCCCGGGGACGGCTGATAGGCGACGGGATCAGACTATCGTGGGCGGTACCACTCCGCCGTGTCCGATGGCGGAATAGCACTCTGCAACGTCAGCCCAAGCACTGAGGAGAACCATGAGCGCAGCGTCCACTCCAGCGGAAAGCACCGCCGTCAACACCGCCGACCTCTACGACGAGCGCGGCGACGAACTGGCATCAGTCTCACTGCAGTTCCAGTCCCTCGGCGGGCGTTCCCACTTCAGCGGGCCCGTCCGGACCATCCGCTGCTTCCAGGACAACGGCCTCGTGAAGTCCACCCTGGCCACACCGGGCAACGGCAACGTGCTGGTGGTGGACGGCGGCGGCTCGCTGGGGACAGCCCTGATGGGGGACATGATTGCCGAAAGCGCCGTGGCCAACGGCTGGGCCGGCGTCGTTATCAACGGAGCCATCCGGGACCGTGAAGCGATCGCGGGACTGGACCTCGGCGTGAAAGCCCTGGGCAGCAACCCGAAGAAGAGTGCCAAGGCGGGCGCCGGTGAAGTGGACGTTGACGTGCTAATCGACGGCGTGACCATCCGGACCGGAGCCATGATCTGGTGCGACCCGGACGGCATCCTCGTGGAGCGCTGACGGGACGCCGCCAAAAAAGTTCGTCGGGACGGGGAATAAGAAGCGGGCGTAGGATAGTTACTGAAAGCAACTATCCTGCGCTTTTCCTACTTCCTTTCCCTGGAGTCCTGCATGTCCAAAACCCCCACGGCGCGTCCCGCCGGAGAAGCGCTGACGCAGCGCCAGATTGTCACCGTGATGGTGGGATTGATGCTGGGCATGTTCCTGGCGTCGCTGGACCAGACCATCGTGTCCACGTCCATCTACACCATTGCCAACGACCTGGACGGGCTGTCACTCCAGGCCTGGGCCACCACCGCGTACCTCATCACCTCAACGGTCAGCACGCCGCTGTACGGAAAGTTGAGCGACATCTTTGGCCGCCGGCCGCTGTACCTCACCGCGATCGCCATCTTCCTGGTGGGCTCGCTCTATGCCGGCTCGGTCAACTCCATGACCGAACTGGCGTTCGCCCGCGGCGTCCAGGGCCTGGGCGCCGGCGGACTGCTGGCACTGGCGCTGACCATCATCGGCGACATCGTCTCGCTCAAGGACCGGGCGAAATACCAGGGCTACTTCATGAGCGTGTTCGGCATCTCCTCGGTGCTGGGCCCGGTGGTGGGCGGCGCGTTCGCCGGATCCGCCAACATTTTGGGCTTCGACGGCTGGCGCTGGGTGTTCTTCATCAACCTGCCCATCGGCCTGGCCGCGCTGGCCGTCGTCTTCCTGTTCCTCCACCTGCCCGCGAAGCACGTCAAGCAGAAGATCGATTACTGGGGCGCGGCCGCCATCACCCTGGCGATCGTTCCGCTCCTGCTGGTGGCCGAGCAGGGCCGCAGCTGGGGCTGGACATCCCTGAACTCTTTCCTCTGCTACGGGCTGGGCGTGGCGGGCATCGTCTGGTTCCTGCTGGCCGAGAAGCGCGCGGGCGACTATGCCCTGATCCCGCTGCGGCTCTTCCGCAACGTCACCTTCGGCCTGTCCTCGCTGCTGAACTTCATCATCGGCATCGGCATGTTCGGCGCCATCGCCATGCTTCCCCTCTACCTGCAGCTCGTCAAAGGACTCACGCCCACCGAGGCCGGGCTCATGATGATCACCTTCACCGTGGGCATCCTGACCGGATCCATCACGGCGGGACGCACCATCTCGGCATCGGGCACCTACCGGATCTTCCCCATCATGGGGACCGGCATCCTCACCGCGGCAGCGCTGGTCATGGGACTGTCGCTGCACGTGGATACCGGACTGTGGGTTCCAGGCGTCATCGCGGTCTTCTTCGGCATGGGCCTGGGTTTCTGCATGCAGCCGCTGACCCTTGCGATGCAGACCTCGGTCCCGCCGCGTGACATGGGCGTGGGAACGTCGTCCGCGGCGTTCTTCCGCTCCATGGGCGGCGCCGTGGGAACGGCCGTGTTCATCTCGCTGCTGTTCAGCCTGGCGGCCAGCCGGATCGCCGACAGCATGAAATCCGCCATGACCGATCCCGCCTACCTGGCAGTCCTCCAGGACCCCGCCGTCGCTGCAGACCCGGCGAACGCCAAGCTCTACGAGTTCTTCCAGAACGGCGCCTCGAACGAATCCCTCAACGACACCAGCTGGCTGCACACCGCCAACAGCGTCCTGACGCGGCCCATCACCGAAGGCTTTGCCTATTCCATCGACGTGGTCATGTTCACAGCCGCCGCGCTGACCGGCATCGCCTTCCTCATCAGCTTCGCGCTGCCCAACAAGAAGCTGACGGACCAGAACGCGGCCAAGGAACCGGTGGCAGCCCACTGACGCCCGCCACCCCTTACCGGGGCGGCAACCAAGGACACACGACGACGGCGGCCCATCCGCCGTCGTCGTTTTGCCTTGTGGGGCTGGAGGGTCCCAAGTGGAACCCTGGCCGGTGACGTGCCACACTGTTTAGCGCGTGTGCGCCGGCCCTTCTGGCCGGTACCGCAGCCGACGACGTCCGCACCGCATCCATCAAACCCCCAGACCCAGGGAGAACCATGCCCACTGCACAGGAGCAGACGACCGCCCGGATACCGCAGCGGGTGATCTGGCTGGCCCTCGCGGGGGCGGTGGGCGGATTCCTCTTCGGCTTCGATTCGTCCGTGGTGAACGGTGCTGTGGACGCCATGAAGGATGAATTCGCGCTGTCCGAGGCTGTCACAGGCTTCGCCGTCGCCATCGCCCTGCTGGGCTGCGCCGCCGGCGCCTACCTCGCCGGCAAGGTGGCCGACCGCTACGGGCGCATCCCCGCCATGAAGCTCGGCGCGCTGCTTTTCCTGGTCAGCGCCCTGGGGACCGGGTTCGCCTTCAGCGTCTGGGACCTGATCTTCTGGCGCCTGGTGGGCGGGCTGGGCATCGGCCTGGCCTCCGTGATCGCTCCGGCCTACATCTCCGAGATTTCGCCGCGCAAGGTCCGCGGCCGCCTCGCATCGCTGCAGCAGCTGGCCATCACCACCGGTATCTTCGCCGCGCTCCTGTCCGACGCCCTGTTCGCTACCAGCGCCGGCGGTGCCGGCCAGGCGTTCTGGCTGGGCATCGAGGCCTGGCGCTGGATGTTCCTCGCCGCCGCCCTGCCCGCCGTGGTGTATGGCTGGGTGGCCTTCACGCTCCCCGAATCGCCGCGCTTCCTGGTGTTCCTCGGGAAGGAGGACGAAGCGCGCAAGGTCTTCGACTCAATTGCTCCCGCTGAGGACACGGACCGGCACATCCGCGAAATCCAGGAGGCCATCGAAGAGGACAAACTCGCCGGCCAGAAGGGCTCGCTGCGCGGCCGGACCTTCGGCCTGCAGGCAGTGGTCTGGGTGGGCATCATCCTCTCCGTGCTGCAGCAGTTCGTGGGGATCAACGTGATCTTCTACTACTCCACCACCCTGTGGAAGGCCGTTGGCTTCCAGGAGCAGGACTCCCTCACCATCTCGGTGGCCACGTCCGTCACCAACATCCTGGTCACCCTTGTCGCCATCGCCCTCGTGGACCGGATCGGGCGCCGGCCCATCCTGCTGGCCGGTTCCGTGGGTATGGCCGTTTCGCTGGGTGCCATGGCCCTGGCCTTCGCATCGGCCACCGGCAGCGGCTCCGATATCTCTTTGCCGGGCCCGTGGGGACCCGTTGCCCTGGTTGCTGCAAACGTGTTCGTGGTCAGCTTCGGCGCCTCGTGGGGCCCGCTGGTGTGGGTCCTCTTGGGCGAGATCTTCCCGTCCCGGATCCGTGCCCGCGCCCTGGGCCTGGCCGCGGCTGCACAGTGGGTGGCCAACTTCGCGATTACGCTCAGCTTCCCGGTTATGGCCGCCGGTTCGCTTCCGCTGACCTACGCCATGTATGCCCTGTTCGCCGCGGCGTCCTTCTTCTTCGTGATGTTCAAGGTGCCGGAGACCAACGGCATGTCCCTGGAACAGGCCGAGACGCTGTTCGTAGCCAAGGGTTCCGCCAAGGCCTAGCGACGCCCTCTCACCTTTCGCGGGTTTTTACCTAACGCTCTCTCACCGTTCGCCGCTTAAGCCCAAACCCTCCCTCACATCCGGTGAGGGAGGGTTTGGGCTTCCTGCAGTTCTAGAGGGCGAGCTTCATGCCCTCATGGCTCGCTTCAAAGCCCAGCCGTTCGTAGAACCTGTGGGCCGCTGTCCGAGTCTTGTGAGTGGTGAGTTGCATCAGGGAGCAGCCCTTCCGCCGTGATTCCCCGATGCACCACTGCACCATCAGTTCGCCGATACCGTGGTTCCGGTACGTGGCGGCTACCCGCACGCCCTCAATCTGGGAGCGCCAGGCACCCCGTCTGGAGATGCCGGGAAGGAAGCTCAGCTGGAAGGTGGCGATCACCGTCCCCGCGGCTTCACCCGGCAACAGCATCTCCCCCACTACCAGCAGGTGGGCGGGATCGGCGTCGATCGCTGTGAAGGCCCGCTCGTAAGGGTCCAGGGCGCCGCCCACCTCGCGGCCGGCACCCAAGGCGTCGTCGGCAAGCAACCCCACGATGGCCGGCAGGTCACTCCTGGTGGCGAGGCGGAGACGGAAAGTCCCGCCGTCGACGTCGGCAGTCAGCAAAGGGGGCAGGGCATCAAGGCTGTCGGTCACCTGCCAAGCCTTGCACAGGAGTGCGGGAGGGTTCCCCAAATGGGTGCGAAAGGTGATGGGGCGTCCCCCAAAAGGGTGCGAAAGGTGAGAGAGCGTCTGCCGAAAGGGTGCTGGCGGTGAGAGAGCGTCAGGCGAAGTAGACGCCGATCCGGTTGCCGTCGATCTCCTCGATCCGGATGTCGATGTCGTACACGTCGCGGAGCATGGCCTGCTGCATGATCTGCCGCGGGCTGCCCTGGTGGACCAGCCGGCCGTCCTTCATGGCCAGGATGGTGTCCGAGTAGCACGACGCGAAGTTGATGTCGTGGACCACCAGGACGATGGTCTTGCCCAGGTCGTCGGCCAGCCGGCGCAGGAGCCGCATCATCTCCACCGAGTGCTTCATGTCCAGGTTGTTCAGCGGCTCATCCAGGAGCAGGTACTGCGTGTCCTGGGCCAGCACCATCGCAATGAAGGCCCGTTGCCGCTGCCCGCCGGAGAGCTCGTCCACGAACTTGTCCGCCATGGGTGTCAGGTCCAGGTGGGCGATGGCCTCCTCCACCTTGGCCAGGTCCTCAACGGTGGGCCGGCCGCCGGAATGCGGAAACCGGCCAAAGGCCACCAGGTCGCGCACCGTGAGGCGCATGGTGAGGTGGTTTTCCTGCCGCAGGATGGCCATGGTCCGGGCCAGCTCGCGGCTGTCCGTGGAGGCGATGTCCAGCCCAGCCACGGACACGGCGCCCTCCTCCAGCGGCTGCAGCCGGCTGATCAGCGAGAGGAGCGTGGATTTCCCGGCGCCGTTGGGTCCGATGATCGACGTGATGCCGCCCTGCGGAATGGTGCAGCTGACGTCCTCGAGGACCGCCTGGCCGCCGTAGCTCTTGGAGACGTTGCGGACCGCGATGGTCATTTCAGGGAGCCTTTCAGCAGGAGGTAGAGAAACAGGATGCCGCCGGTGAACTCGATGACAACGCTCAGGGCGGTGCCGAAGCCGAACACCTTCTCCAGGACCAGTTGCCCGCCCACCAGGGCAATGGCGCCGATGAGCACAACGATGGGCAGCAGCCAGGTGTGGCTGAACCCGCGGCACAGCTGGTAGCCCAGGCTCACCACCAGGAGGCCGAAGAAGGTCACCGGCCCCACCAGCGCGGTGGACACGGCCACCAGCAGCGAACAGCCCAGCAGGACCAGCATGACCGCCCGGCGGTGGTCCACGCCCACGTTGATGGCCACCTCCCGGCCGAGCGCCAGGACGTCCAGGGTGTGCCGTCCGCGCCATACCGCTGCGCAGACGGCGGCGATGATCCCCGCGGAGACGCCCAGCAGTGCCGGGTCAACGTTGTTGAAGGATGCGAAAAACAGGTCCTGGAGGATGATGAATTCGCTGGGCTCCATGAGCCGCTGCAGCAGCGAGGAAAAGCCGCGGAACAGGCTGCCCAGGATCACGCCCACCAGCAGGAGCAGGTGCAGGGAACGGGTGGCTCCGGTGAACATCCAGCGGTACAGCAGCGCGCTGAACACCACCATCAGGACCACTTCGACGCCGAACTGAAGGGTGGGCGGGGCTGCCACAACGGACGCCGCCCCGAGGGTGAAGGCCAGCACCGTCTGGATCAGGATGTACAGGGAATCGAAGCCCATGATGGACGGCGTAAGGATCCGGTTGGCGGTGACCGTCTGGAACAGCAGCGTGGACACGCCCACAGCCACGGCCACCAGCAGCATGGCGGCCACCTTGATGGCCCGGCGCGGGAGGATGTAGCCCACATTGCCTTTGAGTTCGAAAAAGAGGAAGAAGCAGACGACGACGGCGGTCAGCGCCAGCAGGATCCCCAGGACCAGGCGCGGCGAGGCGTTCCTGATGCGGCTTCCGAGCGTGGGCTTGGGGACAGGGCTGTGAGCCGTACGGGGTTTGGTGGCGAGCGCTTCAGGCATTGCGCTTCCTCAGGATCAGGACGAGGAAGAGGATGGCGCCCAGCACGGACATGACCATTCCCACGGGGACCTCGTAGGGGTAGCGGATGGTGCGGCCGATGATGTCGCAGACCAGCACGAAGGCGGCGCCAAACAGGGCGGTCCAGGGAACCGCGCGGCGGAGGTTGTCGCCGAAGATGAGCGACACGATGTTGGGCACCACCAGGCCGAGGAACGGCACGGCGCCCACCGTGGTGACCACGACGGCGGAGATCAGCGAGACGATGACGAGTCCCAGGCGCATGGTGCGGGCATAGTTCAGGCCCAGGTTGGTGGTGAAGTCCTGGCCCATGCCGGCCACGGTGAACCGGTCGGCGGCCAGCAGCCCCACGAGCATCAGGACGGCGACGATCCAGAGCAGCTCGTACCGCCCGCGGAGGACGCCCGAGAAATCTCCGATCATCCAGTTGCTTAGGGTCTGCAGCAGGTCGTAGCGGTAGGCGAAGAATGTGGTGACGGCGGCGATGACGCCGCCCAGCATGATGCCCACCAGCGGGATAAGCAGGGTGTTGCGGGCCGGCAGCCGGCGCAGGATGGCCAGGAACAGCGCCGTGCCCAGCATGGCGAAGGCACTGGCAACCAGCATTTTGGCCAGCACGGGAGCGGAAGGCGCAAAAACTGTTACCACCAGGATCCCGAGGGTGGCGGACTCGACCGTTCCCACCGTGGACGGCTCCACGAAGCGGTTGCGGGCCATGAGCTGCATGATCAGCCCGGCAACGGCAACGGCCATCCCGGCCAGGAGCACGGCGAGGGTCCGGGGCACCCGGGAAACCCAGAAGATCTCCACCGTGGCCGGGTCCGCGGCCAGCAGTGCCGGAAGTGACACGTCGCTGACGCCCACGAACATGCTGGCGGCGGCGAGGGAAAGAACGGCAACTGCGGCCGCAGCCAGGCCCGCATGGTGGCGGGCCTGGCTGCGGGTTGCCGGCGCGGCGGGGCGCACGGCGGTGGCGGTCATGGCGTGTTAGCTCAGGAGCGGGGCTTTAGGCCACGGATTCGGCGACGGCGTCAACCATTGCCTTGACGTTGTTCAGCCCGTAACCGACGACGTACCAGCCCATGGGGTCAAGGCTGATGACCTTGTTGTTCCTGGCGGCGTTGGTGGACTGCACCAGTTCGTTATCGAGGATGGGGTTGGCGGCAGACGCCTCGGCACCGACGGCGCTGTCGCGGTTGATGACGTAGAGGATGTCCGGGTTGGCCTGCTTGATGTACTCGAAGGAGATGGCTTCACCGTGGCTGCCGTCCACCTTCACGTCAGCGGCCGTCGGTACGCCCAGGACGTCGTGGATGATGCCGAACCGGGAGCCTGCGCCGTAGGCGGTCACTTCGCCGCCCGAGGTCAGGACGATGAGGCCCTTGCCGGCATTCGCTGCCTTGGCCTTGGTCTCGGACACGGTGGCGTCCACGGCCGCGAGCTGCTCTTCCACTTCCGCGGACTTGTCGAAGATGGTTCCAAGCTTTTGGGCCTGCGTCTTGAAGCTTTCCATCGGGTTGGCCGCATCGATGGACAGGTCGATGGTGGGGGCGATCTTGCTCAGTTCCTCATATGCCCCGGCGGTGCGGCCGGAGATGATGATGAGGTCCGGGTCGCCGGCGCTGACGGCTTCGAAGTCCGGTTCCTTGACCGAGCCGATCTTGGTGTACTTGGCGTCCGAGTACTTGGACAGGGCCTCCGGGTACTGCGCTTCGGGAACGCCTGCAGGCTCCACGCCCAGCGCGTCGAGGGTGTCCAGCACACCAAGGTCGAAGGTGAAGACCTTCTCCGGGTTGACCGGCACGTCGGCGGTGCTGCCCTGCGCGTGCTCTACGGTGATGGTGGCGGCTTCCTCAGCGGGCGTGGCGGTCGCGCTTCCGCCGCACGCGGTCACGGTCAAAAGAGCTGCTCCCGCAGCCAGTGCCCCCAGGTAGCTCGACAGCTTCTTCTTCACGTTTTTCTCCACTCAGGTAATACGTCACAACTCTGTTGCCTAATAGGGCTGAGCCTATAAGTAAGGAAAGGCTAACTTCAAAACGAGAAGGGCAGATTGGGGCCAAAGTGGGGGACATCACACAGGACGACGCCGGCACCTGGGAAAGTGCCGGCGTCGTCCTTATGCAGTGCGTCGTGGAGTGGGACCTTTGGGTCAGACGGGGGTGCGCGCCACCTCTGCCTGCCGCTCCTCCACCAGGGTGGAGACGGCGTTGAACAGCGGGTGGCCGGGCTCCAGGCCCGTGATCCTGGCGGTTGCGTCCGCCGGGCCGGCCGAGGCGAGGATGGCAGCCAGCTCCGTCACCTCGACGTCCGCGGGGTCGTTGAAGCGCAGCGCCGCGGCGATCGCACCGAGGAGCGCCTCAGGTACTACGCCGCGTTCGGCGAGCTCGGCGGCAGGCCCGATGAACCGCTCGTGCCTGCTGAGTTTCCTCAGGGGTGCCCGGCCCACCCGGTTCACCGTGTCCGGCAGATACGGATTGGAGAACCGGACCAGGATCTTCTGGACGTAGGCTTCCTGCTCATCGTTGCTGAAACCGTGCTTGGACACCAGCAGCTGCTTGGTCTCCTCCAGCACCGCCCGGACGTCCTCGGCAACATCCTGGTCCGCCATGGCATCGGAGATCTTTTCCAGTCCGGCCTCGAACCCGAAGTAGGCGGCAGAGGCGTGCCCGGTGTTCACCGTGAACAGCTTCCGCTCAATGTACGGCGAGAGCTCGTCCACGAAGGTGGCACCCGGAATCACCGGCGCCGCCCCCTGGAACGCGGTCCGGTCAATGACCCACTCGTAGAACGTCTCCACCGTGACATCCAGGCCCTGGCCGGCTTCCTGGTTGGGGACGATCCGGTCCACCGCGGTGTTGGCGAACACCGCCTTGCCGTCCAGCGCCCCGGCGGCGGCCCCCGGCTGGGAAGCCACTTCCTTGGCCAGGATGTCCGTTGCGTTGATCGCGTTCTCGCAGGCCATGACCTGCAGCGGAGCGAGTTCTGCGCCCCTTGCAACGATGCCCCGGGCGATCACGGGCGCCACGAACTTCAGGACGTGCGGGCCCACCGCGGTGGTGACGATGTCCGCCGTCGCGATCTCTTTAACGAGCTCCGCTTCCTGGGTGTTGGAGTTCAGCGCCCGGAAGTTGTTGACCGTCCGCACCGCGGGATTCTCCCCCACTTCGTGGACCGCGTAGCTGTCCGCCGCCGCCAGCTGCCCGATCAGGGCGTCCGCGACGTCCGCGAACACCACCTCGTAGCCGGCGTCATGCAGGAGCAGGCCCACGAAGCCGCGGCCGATGTTTCCGGCACCAAAATGTACTGCCTTCACTATGCGTTGACCTTTCCGAAGAGCTCCAGGACTTCGTCCTCGGACGTGGCAGCTTCCAGCCGGGCCACCTGTTCCTTGTTGGTGAAGACCTTCGCGATGGAGGACAGGATGTGCAGGTGTTCGTTGTTGATGCCGGCGACACCCACCACGAATTTGACCTGCTTGCCGTTCCAGTCGATGCCTTCGGGGTAGCGGATCACCGACACCGCGGACTTGCGGATGTGGTCCTTCGCTGCGTTGGTCCCGTGCGGGATAGCGAGGTAGCTGCCCATGTAGGTGGACACCGATTCCTCGCGTTCGTGCATGGCCGCGATGTAGCCTTCATCCACTGCGCCGCGGGCCAGCAGGAGCCGGCCGGCTTCGTCAATGGCGGCGTCCCGGGTGGTGGCTGAGCCGGTGAGGATCACGCTCTCGCGGGCGAGGATTTCGGAGTTGCCTGCTGCCTGGGTTTCAGCGGTTCCGCCGGCTACCGTTCCTGCCGCTACCGCCGTTGCGGGGCCGGAGGCGGAGGCTCCGCCGGGCGTTCCCGCACCGGCGTCCTGCCCTTCGGTTGCCGCGGCGCCGCCGGTGTTGCTCCCCCTGACCAGCTCCACGATTTCGTCGTAGCGGGGGCTGTTCATGAAGTTGTCAACGGAGTAGTGCACGGCACTTGAAGTGGCGGGCTTGGCGCGTTCGGTCAGGTCCTGGTGCGTGACCACCACGTCGTAGCTGTCGTTGAGGTTGGCGATGGAGGCGTTGGTGACCTTGACGTCGGGGAAGCCGGCCGCCTTGATCTTGTTCCGCAGTACGGAGGCGCCCATGGCACTGGAGCCCATGCCGGCGTCGCACGCGAACACGATGTTCCGCACCGGTCCGGCGAGCACGCCCACGCCGCCGCCGGCGGCAGCACCTGCGCCGGCACCCGTGAGGGTGGAAGCAACGGAGCTCTTCTTGCCCTTCATCTGCTCCATGCGCGAGGTGGCATCGTTCAGGTCAACCTCATCGCTGTGCTTGGTGGTCTTCATGATGACCGAGGCCACCAGGAAAGACGCCGCCGTGGCAAGCAGGACCGCCAGGATCACGCCCACGTAGCTGTCCCGGGAGGTCTGGGCGAGCACCGCGAAAATGGAACCCGGCGCGGCAGGCGCCACCAGGCCGGAGTTGGTGATGGCGAGCGTGGCGATGCCCGTCATGCCGCCGGCGATGGCCGCCAGGATGAGCAGCGGACGCATCAGCACGTACGGGAAGTAGATTTCGTGGATGCCGCCGAAGAAATGGATGATCGCGGCACCCGGAGCGGAGGCCTTGGCGGCGCCGCGGCCGAAGAACATGTACGCAAGCAGGATGCCCAGGCCCGGACCGGGGTTGGCCTCCAGCAGGAACAGGATGGACTTGCCCTGCTCCAGGGACTGCTGCACTCCGAGCGGCGTCAGCACGCCATGGTTGATGGCGTTGTTGAGGAACAGCACTTTGGCCGGTTCGATAAAGATGCTGGTCAGCGGGAGCAGGCCGTTGTTCACCAGGAACTGCACCACGTTCCCGGCCCCGGCGCTGAAGGCGGACACCACCGGCGCAATTGCGTAGAAGCCAAGCATGGCCAGCAGCGCGCCCCAGATACCGGCGGAGAAGTTGTTGACCAGCATCTCGAAGCCGGGGCGGATCTTGCCGTCCCAGATCGAGTCGATCTTCTTCATGGTCCAGCCGCCCAGCGGGCCCATGATCATGGCGCCGATGAACATCGGGATGCCGGCGCCAACAATCACGCCCATGGTGCCGATGGCACCCACCACGCCGCCACGGACGTCATAGACCATCTTGCCGCCGGTGTAGCCGATCAGGAGCGGCAGCAGGTACGTGATCATCGGCCCCACAAGGCCGATGTTCTTCACACCATCTGTCTCGCCGAAGCCACCCAGTTGGGGAACCGGCAGCCAGCCCTTTTCGATGAAGAGGGCCGTGATGATGCCCCAGGCGATGAAGGCGCCGATGTTGGGCATGATCATTCCGGACAGGAACGTCCCGAATTTCTGGACGCCAACCCGCATGCTGGTGCGGGGTTTTGCAACTGTCTCTGTTGCCATGTGATTTCCTAACCGTCATTCCTGCTGCTCCGCAGGATGGTCCGTTGATTACGACGACGTACTGCTGGTGGAACGGGGGTACCGCCAAAGTGGTGCTGGCTCACGCCGGGCTGGTGGAGATCCGGTGCAGCCATTCGAGGAAGAGTTTGAGTTCCGAGCTGGAGAGCTGGTCTGAGTGCGAGGCCTGAAGTGCGGCGTTCAGGGCGATCGCAGCCACCACCACCGAGGATTTCCCGGTGTCACCCGGGGCCGTGCCGCTGGCGGGCTCGGCGGACACCGCGAAAATCATGGCGTCCCGGGTCATGGTGGACAGTTCGAGGTTCCGTTCGGAGGCGGGCTCCGCAATCAGCATCAGCGTCACGCCCACGTTGGCCGCCAGGATGGACCTGGCCGCTTCCCGTGGCTGGACGTTCAGCTGGCCCGCCGCCGCTGCCTTGTTCAGCATCTCCTCCATCAGTGCCTCGGCATCGGCAACGATGGCGGGGCGGCTTTCCGGGCGGATGTTGCCGAACATCACCAGGTACAGCTCCGGCTGGTTGAGCCCGAACTGGACGTGGTTGTCCCACATTCTCCGGATATCCTCGAGCGGCTGTCCGGAGGGGGCGAAATCCCTTTCGCCCGCGACATATTCTTCGAATCCCGCGGCGACGACGGCGTCGAAAAGACCTTCCTTGTCACCGAAGTGGTGGTACAGAGTGGGAGCTGTAACCCCCGCCAGCTGCGTGATCTGGCGGGTGGAGACGGCTGCTCCCCCGGAGTTGGCAAGCAGCTCCGCGGCAGCACGCAGCAGCCGCATCTTGGGGGGAAGCTGGCCATCCAAACTCATAACCGCTACCCTAGCACCTATAGCATTGCTATATGAACTGAATCACATACAATTTTTTCAGGCACGTTTCCCGCCTCCGGACGTAGCAGTCCCTGGTGGACCCGGCACGGCGCCGGTTATCCTGACGCGCCTGGCTACCGGCAGAGAATGAGGACCTTCAGTGCAGAACTTCCCAGGAGTAGGCGTCAGCCCAGGCCGCGTCATCGGCACCATCCGCCAGATGCCCAAACCGATCAGCGAACCTCCCGCCGGCGAACAGCTCCCGGCAGGCACCACGCCAGAGGAAGCCACCGCAGCACTGAAAGCGGCCTCCCAGGCCGTTCACGACGAACTGAAGGCCCGTGCGGCCCACGCCACGGGTGACGGCAAGGCGGTCCTGGAAGCCACGGCACTGATGGCCAAGGACACCATGCTGATCAAGGGTGCGGCCAAGCTTGTTGCCCGCGGGACGTCCGCGGAGCGTGCCATCTGGGAGTCCGGTTCCTCCGTTTCCGAAATGCTTCACAACCTCGGCGGCTACATGGCCGAGCGCGCCACCGACGTCCTGGACGTCCGCGCCCGGATAGTCGCCGAACTGCGCGGTGTGCCCGCGCCGGGCATCCCGGCCTCCAACAACCCCTTCATCCTGGTGGCCGAGGACCTGGCGCCGGCCGACACCGCCACCTTGGACCCGAACAAGGTCCTGGCCCTTGTCACCGCAGGCGGCGGCCCGCAGTCTCACACCGCCATCATCGCCCGGTCCCTCGGCCTGCCCGCCGTTGTGGCCGCAGTCGGCGTGGATGAACTCCAGGACGGCACGGAAGTGTACTTGGACGGCGCAGCCGGGGCTGTGACTTCCGAGCCTGACGAGCCCCTTCGCGCTGCAGCAGAGGCCTGGGCGGCCACGGCTTCCCTGCTGGCCGAGTTCAGCGGCACGGGAGCGACGGCGGACGGCCACCTGGTCCCGCTGCTCGCCAACGTGGGCGGCGGCAAGGATGCCGAGGCGGCCGCCAAACTTGGCGCCCAGGGCGTGGGGCTGTTCCGCACCGAATTCTGCTTCCTGGAACGGGACACCGAACCCAGCGTTGAAGAGCAGGCCCTCGCCTACAAGAAGGTCTTTGATGCCTTCCCGGGCAAGAAAGTGGTCCTGCGCACGCTCGACGCCGGCGCGGACAAGCCGCTGCCGTTCCTGACAGACTCCACGGAGCCCAACCCTGCCCTGGGTGTCCGCGGCTACCGCACGGACTTCACCACGCCCGGCGTGCTGGACCGCCAGCTGGAAGCGATCGCATTGGCGGAGAAGCAGTCCGAGGCGGACGTGTGGGTGATGGCACCCATGATCTCCACCGCCGAGGAAGCCGCGCGCTTCGCCTCGATGTGCGCGGACGCCGGCATCAAGACTCCCGGGGTGATGGTTGAGGTTCCCTCGGCAGCCCTGACCGCGGAAGCGATCCTCCGGGAAGTGGGCTTCGCCAGCCTGGGCACCAACGACCTCACGCAGTACGCCATGGCGGCGGACCGCCAGCTTGGCCCCCTCGCCAACCTGAACACGCCGTGGCAGCCTGCCGTCCTGCGCCTGGTGGGGCTGACCGTTGAAGGGTCCCGTGCGGAAGGCAACAACAAACCCGTGGGCGTCTGTGGTGAGGCCGCGGCCGACCCCGCCCTCGCCGTCGTCCTTACCGGGTTGGGCGTGGCCACCCTGTCCATGACCGCCCGTTCCCTCGCGGCCGTCGCCGCGGTCCTGAAGACGGTGACGCTTTCCGAGGCTCAGCAGCTGGCCAAGCTGGCGCTGTCCGCACCGAGCGCCACCGAGGCCCGGGCCTGGGTCCGGGAGAAACTGCCGGTCCTGGAAGAACTCGGGCTCTAAACCGCCAGCGCGGCCATCAGGCCGTGACGCCGAACCCGTCCACCGCCCGGACCCAGCCGCTGATTGTTTCGGCGGCGGTCTCCGGCGCGGTGTACTGGACGACGTGGCCCTGCCCCGGAATCTCCGCCACCGTGCCCTGTGGAGCGGCCGCAGCCAGCGTGTCACACCACGGGCGGCGGGCGATGGGGTCCTTGCCGCCGCGCAGCACTAGCACCGGCTGGTGGACCGCGGCCAGTTTCTCCTCCAGCGGGTACTCCATCATCACCGGCAGCTCCGTCAGGTACCACCGCGGGCCTGCGCGGAAATAGTCACCGAACACGATGATGTTGGAAATCAGCGATTCACTGAACAGTGCGTCGCGGGTGAGCGCCAGCGCCTGCGCGGCCACCGACTTCCGGGCTGTGTCCACCACGGGGCCCATCAGGACTGCCCCGGCCACCAGGTCCGGTGCCTGAAGTGCCATCTCCACCGCGAACTGGGCGCCCATCGAATGGCCCACCGGCACAACACTCCGGACCCCTGCTTCAGTGAGGACGCCGCTCACGAACGCGGCGAAGTCAGCCACCTGCAGCTGCCGCCGGGGACGCGTCGACGCACCGAATCCCGGCAGGTCGAAGGAGTAGACATCCGCGCCCTTGGCCAGTTCCACGTGCAGCCGGGCAAGGTAGCGGTGGGAGACCCCGATGCCATGGAGCAGCACGTAGGCGGGCCTCGCACCGGTCCGCGGCGCAGCGCCCGCAGGCCCGGCGGAAGCGTACAGCCGTCCCTGCAGGCCGTTGTATTCCACGTCGCGGCCGCCACTCAATACCATCAGCCGAGCATACCTCCCGCGGCGGCAGGGCCCGGGTAGGCTGAAATGATGGCACTGATAGCTCCCCGGATGACAGGCGCCCTTCCCCCGGAAGACGCCCACAAGCTAAACCAGGCACTCGCGGGCAGCGATGACATCACTGTTTTTGTGGATGGCACTGTCCACCGGCTGCCGCCCCTGGCGAGGGACGCCGTCGTCGATCTCCTCCACCGGTTCAGCCGCGGCGAAGCGGTGACCGTCAGCAGCGTTGAGGAAATGCTGACAACGTCCAAAGCCGCAGAGCTGGCCGGAATCTCGCACACGTACCTACGCAACATGACGGACCGCGGCGAGATCCCGGTGGAGTACCGGGGCAGCCACCGGCGCATTCCCCTGGCCGCCATCCTGGCCTGGCTGGAGCGGCAGAAAGTGGAGCAGCAGAAGAAGGATGCCCGGAAGAAGGCCGGCGGCCAGGAAGCCCCGGACCTAGAGGTTCGGGAAGGCTAGATCCTGGGGCGGGCCGACCAGCGGCGCATCTTCAACGCGGCATGGAGCTCCAGGCGGGGCAGCCCCTTGAGCGGGTCCACACCCAGGAGCTGGCGGATCCTGCCCAGCCGGTTGTAGATGCTGCTGCGGTGCAGGTGGAGCTTGGCGGCCACATCCTGGACTGACCCGTCGTTGTCATACAGGAGCTCCAGGACCGGAATGAGTTCGCCGTTGCGGTCGTGGTCCTCCAGGATCCGGAAGTAGACGGAGCCTGAGTCTGCCCAGGCGCCAACCCCTCCCCCCGCCGAGGCCAGCAACTGGTAAACCCCTGCGGCCCGGCAATCCACCAGCTCTCCCAGCTGCGGGTCCACCGCCGCGGCCTGCGCCGCCATCTTTGACTGCCGGTACGCCTCCGCCAGCTGGCGGGTGCGCCCGAAGCCTTCACTGATGCCCAGAATGATGCGGTGGACCGGTCGGCCTGACCGTTTGGCCAGCTCCAGCTGGTAGTGCACCAGGACCTGGGCGTGGTTTGCCCGCCCCGTCGATTCGCGGAACAACACCACCGAATGCGTTTCGGTGCCGGCACTGAACAGTACGGCGTCCACCCCCACCGTGGCCTGCAGGGCAGTTGAGCGGTGAATCAGCGTGGAAGCAATCGGATCCGGCCCGGCCGCCCAGCCGTCCGCGTCCAGCACCGTGACCACCTGCCACGGCCCCCGGCCCTGGACTTCCTTCCACCCCGCCACGGCGGCCACCGCGTTGGGTTCGCCGGCGCACGCTGCCAGGAACTCACGCTCGCGAGCGCGCCGGTACTCGGACTCAGCGGTGTTGGAATCGAGCAGCAGCCCGGACAGCATCTCCAGTTCATGGTTAACGCCCGGCAGCTGGGTGAGGATCGCCGTCGGGCTTTCCTCCACGCTGTCCTGCTGCACCCACAGGTACCCCACGCGGAAGCCGCGCACCATCAATGGAACGCACACCCGGCCCAGCATGCCCAGGTCCTCGTTGGCGGGAACCACCACAGGCCGGACCGCCGTTGCGATGCCGTGCGAGAGCTGCCACGCGCTCACGTCCGCCGGCACCTTCTTGCTCAGCAGAAAGTTCACACGCACGCGGTCAGCGTGCGACTGGTTGGAGCTGTAGGCGAGCAGCACACCGTCCAGGTCCTCCAGCGAAAGCCCGCGGCCCAGCTTCTGCGCCACCTGCTCCACGAGTTGCTCCACACCCTGCTGCTGCATGGGCCAACAGTACTGCCTCTGAAGCTGCCGAGCCGAACGGACAGGAGGCGACACCTGACGCTCTGGAACTCGACAAGTGTCGATCCCACCCCAGCAAAAACCGCGGAATCACGCGGTTCCCCTCCGGTTCCCGCACTGCAGCCATGTCAGCTGGCTCACAACCGGATTTATCGTGGAAACACAGAATCCTTCCGCACTTTCCGGCTGATCCGGCCGAGAACCTGGAGCCCACGATGATCATCGGCGTCCCCAAAGAAATCAAGAACAACGAATTCCGGGTGGCCATCACCGCCGCCGGCGTCCACGAGTTCCGCACCCACGGCCACACCGTCCTGGTGGAGCGCGGCGCGGGCCTCGGTTCAGGCATCACCGACGAGGAATACTCGATCGCCGGCGCCGAAATCGTGAACGAGGCGGACGACGTCTGGGCCCGCGCGGACATGGTGATGAAGGTCAAGGAGCCCATCAAGGCCGAGTACCACCGGTTCCGCAAGGGCCTGATCCTCTTCACCTACCTCCACCTCGCCGCCGAGCCCGAACTCACCCGCGAACTCATCAACTCCGGCGTCACCGCCATCGCCTACGAAACCGTCCAGGAAGGCCGCACCCTGCCGCTCCTCGCCCCCATGTCCGAGGTGGCCGGCCGCCTCTCCGTCCAGGTGGGCGCCTCCTCGCTGATGGCCCCCGCCGGCGGCAAGGGCATCCTGCTGGGCGGCGTCCCCGGCGTCCGCCCCGCCAAGGTAGTGGTCCTCGGTGCAGGCGTTGCCGGCACCAACGCAGCAGCCATGGCCCTGGGCCTCGGCGCCGACGTCACCATCATGGACATCAACATCCACCGCCTCCGCGAACTGGACGCCCAGTACCAGGGCCGGCTCAAGACCGTGGCCTCGAACAAGTACGAGATCGAAAAGTCCGTGGTGGACGCCGACCTGGTGATCGGCTCCGTCCTGATCCCCGGTGCCAAGGCGCCCAAACTGGTCACCAACGACCTCGTGGCCCGCATGAAGCCCGGCTCGGTCCTGGTGGACATCGCCGTGGACCAGGGCGGCTGCTTCGAGGACACCCACCCCACCACGCACCAGGAACCCACGTACAAGGTCCACAACACCATCTTCTACTGCGTGGCCAACATGCCCGGCGCCGTGCCCAACACCTCCACCTATGCGCTGACCAACGTCACCCTGCGCTACGCCGTTGCCCTGGCAAACCTGGGCGTCAAGGCCGCCTTCGACCGGGATCCCGCCCTGGCCGCAGGCCTCAACATCGCCGCCGGGCACGTGGCGCACCACTCCGTGTCCGAGGCCCACAACCTGCCGCTCGTAGCGGACTGGCACGAACTGGTCTCTGCGTAGCAGTCCTACGCCAGTTCGCGTGCTTGTTCAATGATTCTTAAGGACTCAATGGCATCCTGAGGGTCTACGGGGAGGGGCAGGCTGGAGGCCGCGCCGCCGTCGAGGATTTTGTCCGCGAGGAGCCGGTAGAACTCGGGATAGGCGCCGCGCTCGGTGGGCAGGGCGTCCAGGTGGCCATCACGGCCCAGGAGCCCTGCCCATTCCGGCGATTCCACGCCGTACTCCTCGTCCAGCGGGCTGCCGCCGGCCACGATGTAGGGTTCCTGGGGGTCCACACCGTGCTTGGTATAGCCTCCGACGGAACCGAGGACGCGGAACCGCGGGGCCTGCTGGGCGCACAGCATGTTCATCGTGAGGTGGCTCAGCACCCCGGTCTCGTGCCGCAGCACCAGGAACACGTCGTCCTCAGCGCGCTCGTCCGACCTCCGAGCCCGCAACTCCGCATGGACCACTGACGCCGGACCGAAAAGCTGGAGGGCCTGGTCGATCAGGTGGCTGCCCAGATCGTACAGCGCACCGCCCCCCTCGGTCGCCGTGGCGCGTGCCTTCCAGGCTTTCGCGATAATCGGGGACCAACGCTCAAACCGCGACTCGAACCTCGTCACAGTACCCACAGCCTCCACCGCCAGCAGCTTGCGCAGGGTCAGATAATCGCCGTCCCACCTGCGGTTCTGGAATACCGTCAGCACCCTGCCAAGTTCCCCGGCGAGCTCAACCAGTTCCCGGCCCTCGGCGCTGGTGACCGCGAACGGCTTGTCCACCACCACGTCCAGCCCCGCCTCCAGGGCGGCTTTGGCCAACGGGTAATGGGTGGCCGGAGGTGTTGCCAGCACTACGAGGTCCAGGTCATCGGCGCGCTTCAGCACGGCCGGACCGTCGGGCACCGTCTTCACCCGCGGAAAGCGGGCCGTGGCAGCCGCCTGCCTGCCGTCGTCGGACGTGGCGATGACATCCAGGGAGTAGCTGCCGTCCGACGCGATCAGCGGCGCATGGAAGACGCTCCCTGCCAGGCCATATCCAACGACGGCGGTACGGATGGTTCGCGGTGCAGCTTCAGTCCCGGTCATGGGACTACGCTACTCCGCAGCAGCGAGGGAGCGTCCGGGAAAAATCGGAAATAAATGCGAGAGCGTCGACGAAAAACCGGCGAAAGGTGAGAGAGCGTCCGGGGGTTTCGGGGTACGGCGAAGGCCGGCACCCCTGGCTCAGGGATGCCGGCCTTTGCGTCAGTGCGGCTGGAAGCCTACTTCTTTTCCCAGCCCAGCGTGGTCCAGTCCGGAACCTGGGACAGGCTCTGGAATAGGGACGGGCCGTAATTGGCCAGGCCGGTGCGGACGAAGGAGATCTGCGGGCCGTTCATGACCACGCCCATGGAGAAGTACTTGGCCATGTGCTCCTTCTCAACCTCCATGGCCGCCTTGTTGCGCTCCGCGTTGTCCTCGATGGAGGCGAGGTCGGCGATCTTCTTGTCCAGTTCTGCGTCACCGAGGCCGTTTTCGTTGGTCTTGGAGTCGTAGTACTGCTTGACCGCCGACGTGGCGTCCGCGCCAACCGTGTAGCCGGAGACGCTCATGTCGAATTCGCGGGCGCCGATGACCTTGCCGAAGTCGGCGGAGGCGCGCTGGTCAATGCCCACGTCCATGCCGCCGGCCTGAAGCTGCTTCTGCAGGGTCTGGGTGAAGGCGAGAGTGGTGGGATCGTCACCGAAGTTGCTGATCTTGAAGGCCGCCGGCTTGCCGTCCTTCTCCATGATGCCGTTGGCGTTCTCGGTGTAGCCGGCGTCGGTCAGGACCTTTTTGGCGGCTTCCGGGCCCGTTTCCTTGACCGGGTAGTTGTCCTGGTAGTACTCCGAGAAGGGCAGGAGCATCATGGAGCCGGAGCTGGGCTCTTCCCAGTTCAGGCCGTTGAAGCGGACCTTGCGGAGGGCTTCACGGTCCACGGCGGCGAAGATGGCCTTGCGGACGGCAACGTCGGTGACCCGCTGCGCATTGATGTTCATGCCGCCGGCGAAGAGGCGCTGGCCGCGGCGGACCTCGGAGTTGCTGGTGCCCTCAAGCTGCTTGTAGAGCGCGATGGTGTTGGCGGACATGGCGTCGATCTCACCGTTTTTGAAGGCCGCGATCTGGGCGCTGGTTTCCAGCTGGCGGAAGGTCACACTCTCCAGCACCGGCTTGTTGCCCCACCACTTCTCGTTGGGGACCAGCGTCACGGTCTTGGCGGCGGCATCGTACTGGTCCACCTTGAACGGGCCGGCCATCCATTCAGGATGCATGTTGCCCACAAAGCCTTCGTTGAAGATCTGGGGCGAGTTCACGGCAGGGTGGATCAGGCCGAAGAAGAGGTCTTCCACCGGATACACCGGCTGGGTCATCTTGACGATGACTTCCTTGTCGCTGCTGCCGGCTTCCACGGACTCCACGAATTCGTAGGCGCCGGAGCTAACGATGTCGTAGCCCGCATCGGGGCTCTTCAGGATGTTCCAGGTGTTCTGGAAGGCCTTGATGTCGATGGGCGTGCCGTCGTTGTACGTGGCCTTCTCGTTGACCTTGATGGTGATGGTCTGCTTGCCGTCCACCACCTCGCTGTCCACGGACTCACAGAAGTCCGGGTTCGGCGTCGCCTTGCCGAGGAAGTCCACCTTCCAGCAGCCGCCGATGCCGCCACCGCTCACAGCCACCGGGTTGATCGGCGCCATCAGGGCGGAGTTATCCGAGCTGTTGCCGTTGTTGGAAAAACCGTTGAAGTCCGGGCCGATGCTTCCCAGCGGGAGCGTGACCTTTCCGCCCTGCTCAAGATCGGCTGCCGGCTTCTCATTGATGCTGATGAGCTTGGACAGGTCGCTGCCTGCCTCCTGGCCCTTGGCCGTCTCGGGCCCGGTGGCACCGCCACCACCGCCACAGGCCGTCAGCGCCAGAGTTGCAGCAATGGCCGCAGCTCCGCCGATCCTGGTCAGATTCCTCATGGTTTTCCCTTCGTTGTTGCTAGTGGTGGTGCTTGTGATGGGTCGGATAATCCTAGGGCGCATGGTGGTCCGCGGGTTCGTGGACCACCAGCATGTCTTCGTCCAGTTCCCCGTCCGGGAAAAAGCAGGCAAAGCGCTGGTCCGGAGAGGGTACAGGAGCCGCTTCCAGGGCCTGCGTGGCCGCCGATGGTGCGACGGGTTCCAGCGGCGGCTCCACTGTGAGGCACTTTTCCTGCTTCGCCGGCGGAAGTGCAGCAAAGACGGGACACCGCGTGGCGAAGTTGCAGCCTTTCGGCGCATCCAGGGGCGAGGGCAGGTCGCCCTGGAGGATGATGCGTTCGCGGGTGCGCTCCAGCTGGGGATCGGGCACCGGGATAGCGGACAGGAGGGCCCGGGTGTACGGGTGGCGCGGGTTGTCGAACACCCGGTCCACCTCGCCGATTTCCACGATCTTGCCCAGGTACATGACGGCTACCCGGTTGGAGATGTGCCGCACCACGGAAAGATCATGGGCCACCAGGAGGTAGCTCAGGCCCAGTTCGGCGCGGAGCTTGTCCAGGAGGTTGATGACGCCTGCCTGGACGGAAACGTCGAGGGCGGAGACGGGCTCGTCCAGCACCACCAGCTTGGGGTTGACGGCAAGCGCCCGGGCTATCCCGATCCGTTGCCGCTGTCCGCCGGAGAACTGGTTGGGGAAGCGGTTGACGTGGTCCGGCTGCAGTCCCACGAGCTTCATCAGTTCCATGATGCGCTTCCTGATGGCCGGCCTGTCCATGCCCACGTTCTGGAGCGGCTCGGCGAGCACCTCGTAGACCGTGAACCGGGGGTCCAGTGCCCCGGTGGGGTCCTGGAACACCATTTGCAGTTCCCGCCGCATGGCGCTCTTGGTTTTGGCATCGACGGCCTGCTTGTTGCTGATCCCGTCGATCACCACCTCGCCGTCCTGGTCCTTGTGGAACTCCATGATTTCCAGGAGGGTGGTGGTCTTTCCCGAGCCGGACTCCCCCACGATGGAAAAGCATTCACCCTCGCGGATATCGAAGCTCAGGCCGTCCACGGCCTTGACGGTGCCGATGCGGCGCTTGAACAAAGCACCCCTGGTCAGCGGGAAGTGCTTGCGGACATCCTTGAGCTGCAGCACGGTTGAGCGTTCGGTCCGGGGGATGGAGTCGAAGCGCGACACCGGAACCGGCGGGGCGGCAAACACGTCCTGCACGTCTACGTCTGCGCCCCCGAGCGATTCCGCCTTGATGCACGCGGCCCGGTGCTGGACCCCTCCCGCCACCGGGGCCAAAGCCGGTTCCCCGGCCAGGCAGGCGTCCGAGACCAGCGGGCAACGCGGAGCGAAGGAGCAGCCGGTGGGCTGCTGGAGCAGGTTGGGCGGCATACCCTCAATGGGCACCAGGGACGTCTTTTCCGCCACATCCACCCTGGGAACCGCGCCCAGCAGCCCCATCGTGTACGGCATCCGCGGGTTGTAGTAGATCTCGTCAACCTCGCCGGTCTCCACCGGCTTGCCGGCGTACATCACCATGATCTCGTCGGCCATGCCAGCCACGACGCCCAGATCGTGCGTGATCATGACGACGGCGGCGCCCGTTTCCTCCTGCGCCGTGTGGAGAACCTCCAGGACCTGCGCCTGGATGGTGACGTCCAGGGCCGTCGTCGGCTCGTCCGCAATGAGGACCCGCGGATTGTTGGCAATGGCAATGGCAATCATCACGCGCTGGCGCATGCCGCCGGAGAATTCGTGCGGGAAGGCTCGCAGCCTGTCCCTGGGGCTGGGGATTCCCACCATGGCCAGGAGTTCGACGGCGCGGGCTTCTTTGGCCTGCCTGCTCATGGTGGGGTTGTGGATGGTGAGCGCTTCGGTGATCTGGGTGCCCACGGTGTAGACGGGCGTCAGGGACGAGAGGGGGTCCTGGAAGACCATGGCCAGCTCGTTGCCGCGGTATTCGCACATGGCCTTGTCACTGAGGCCCAGCAGTTCGCGGCCCTTAAGCCTCACGGAGCCGGAAATCTCGGCCGTGGCGGGCAGCAGCCCCATGATGGCCAGGGACGTCACGGATTTTCCCGAGCCGGACTCCCCCACGATGCCCAGCGTCTTGCCGGGCAGGAGGTCAAAGTCAACACCGCGGACGGCATGCACCACGCCGTTTTCGGTGTTGAAGCGGACGTTGAGGTCCCGGACGGACAGCACGGCATCCGTTGCCGCGTGGAGCCCGGCGATGTGCAGCCGCTCAACCGGCCCGGTGGACTCTGCCGGCCCGGCAGTGGTTTCGCTGCTCATGACGCCTTCTTCTTCATGGTTGCCGTCTCTGCGCTGATTCTCCGGGCTTTGGTTTTCCTGGCTTTGCCCGAGGAACTGGAACTGGGGTCGAAGGCATCCCGCAGGCCGTCGTTCATCATCGCCAGGGAACCGGTGAGGAGGAACATCACCGTCAGGGGTACCCAGAACATCCAGGGGAACGTCTGGACCTGGGAGGTCGCACCGCCGATCAGCACGCCGAGGCTGACGTCCGGAACCTTGATGCCGATGCCGATGAAGGAAAAGGCGACTTCCGCAAGGATGGCTCCGGTGACACCGCGGGTGATGTCCAGAACCAGCAGGGAGCCGATGTTGGGGACCAGGTGCCGCCACACGATCCGGCGCGGCGGGACGCCCATGTACTGGGCTGCCTTGACGAAGTCCCGCTGCATGAGCGACATGGACAGCGAACGGATCAGCCTGGCCGTTCCCATCCAGCTGAAGACCAGCAGGACGATGATCAGCAGCAGCCAGGAGGGCAGGTCCCGTTTCAGGCCTTCCCCTCCCCCGCTGGTGGCAACCGCCACCACCAGCAGAGCGGGCATCATGATGAGCGCTTCAAGGACAAAAAGCATCACCTTGTCCACCTTGCCGCCAAAGTACGCCATGGTGCACCCGTACACGGCGGCGATGAGGACCGACACCAGGCCCACGATCAGGCCGATCAGGATGGAGATCCGGGTTCCTTCCACAGTCATCGCATAGAGGTCGATGCCAGCCTGGGAGGTGCCCAGGTAATGCTCCGCCGACGGCGGCATCCCAATGTTGAAGGGATCGATGGTTTCCTTGTCCCACTGCGTGAAGTAGCCGCCCACAAAGGAGAAGAGCGTCAGGGCAAGGAAGATGGCGAGGCCCGCCACGGCGGTTTTGTTGCGCATGAAGCGGCGGAAGATGATCGTGTTCTTGCCGATCACCACATCGGCGTTTTCCAGGTGCGCGTCCTGCGCAGCGGCAGCGGGGTCGACGGCATTGAGGTTGGTCATGGCTACTGCACCCGCACTCTGGGGTCAACGAGGGTTGTGGCAAAATCAGCCAGGATGGCCCCCAGGGCGAAAATGACGGAACCGTAGGCGAGCGTGGCAGTGGCCGCGTTGACGTCCTGCAGCGAGATGGCATCGATGCTCCACGAGCCGACACCGGGCCAGGCGAAGATTTTCTCCGCGAAGAAGCCGCCGGCAAAGATGGCCGGGATGGTGAAGGCGATGCTTTGGGCAACGGGAATGAACGAGACGCGGAGCGCATGCCGGGTGATGGCCTGGTTGCGGGTGAGCCCCTTGGCGCGCGCGGTGCGGACAAAGTCGGCGTTGACGTTGTCCAAAAGGTACTGGCGCTGCGCTATTTGGTAGGAACCCCAGCCGACCAGCGTGATCGCTATGGTCGGAACCGCGTAGTGCGCCAGCATGTCCACGAACTGCTCCCACCCCGGTTCCATGCCGGGAGTGGAAATGCCGGTGACGAAGAAGATCCGCTGGCCTACTGTTTCGTTGATGTTGATGGCGCCCAGCTGTACGAGGAAGTATGCGATGGGGGCGGGCACAATGTAGGCGAGGTAGCTGTAGGACGTGATCACGCGGTCCTGGAACTTGTACTGCCGGGCGGCCGAATAAACGCCCAGGGCCACGCCGATGATCAGGGTCAGAATGATGGACGCGAGGAACAGCCGCGTGGAGATCCATACCCGGTCACCGAATTCGGCGTTGATGAACGCCCCATTGGGGCTCCTGCCCCAGTCCCACCTTGTCACGATGGCGGTCAACCACTCAACGTACCGCTCCCAGGGGCTGAGCTCCGGGTCCAGGCCCTTCAGGCGCATGGAAGTGGCCACCTGCTCCGGCGTCGGACGCGGAATGCGCTCCTGTTCCAGCAATGCCGGCTTGAGTGTACTGACGGCAAGGAAATATCCGGCCGACGTGGTCAGGAAGATCATGACCAAATAGGTGATGCCGCGCCTGGCGAGGTACTTGAGCATGGTGTGCGCTACTTCGGATTCGCCGCCGCGCGCTGACTGAAGTGGCACGCTTGCTTCCGCCGGCGTGCCGGAGTGCGGGACAGTTCAACAATCACGCGCAGGATCCTTCCGTCTTCCCGGGATTGGCGGGGGTTGTGCCGCCTCACCGGGTGTTGTGCCAGCGGGTAGCTGGCTGTCCCGCAGCCTTGGCAGGGCCGTCCTGACGGACTATGTCGCGGGTCACATTTCTTGAGGAAACTATCACAAGCCTTGAGCCAAAACGTGGGTAACCGCAGGAAAGCTACCCGCGCGTATCAGATTGTTATGAAGAATTCTGTGAAGTCCATATGACTGGACGCCGCGGCTCCGTCCGGCGTAATCTACGCGTCTTTGACCACCCTTGTGACAAGGTCGGCCCAAGAGGCGGCCAGCCTTTCCGGTGCCACGCCGCGGTCCCGTACCAGGTGGAGGAGCCGCTCCGGATCCAGCGTTGCGCTCAAAGACCCTGCCATGAGCCAGGGGTCCGAGTCGAAACCCGCCTCGCGCAGGAGCACCTCGATGTGCCGGTGCCACAGCGCCGCGGCCGGCACGTCAAACCGGCCCCGCGAGGCGTTCTCAGCGGCAAGCACCAGGTCGCCGAACTCCACCACGTAGGCGATCCGCTCAGAACCGAACGCGATCAGCCGCTCACGTCCGGGCGCGCCGGGACCCAGCGGAGGAGGGCCAAACAAGAACCGGGCCTGGAACGCGGATTCGGAATCGTCGAGCAGCGTCAGCATGAGCCCGGCCCTGCTGCCGAAGCGGCGGAACACTGTGCCCTTGCCCACCCCGGCACGTTCCGCGAGGCGGTCCATGGTCAGGGCTTCGGCCCCGCATTCCGATATCAGTTCACGGGCAGCCACCAGCAGGCGTTCCCGGTTCCGGACGGCATCACTGCGCTCGGCGGGCGTTGCCGGCGTCATTCCCGGCCGCAGTGGGATGGAGCTCACAGCCACATTCTAGCCCCTGGGAATAATAAGCGGACCGTGGTCCGTTTAGTCTGGTGAAGGCATGACAAGCCTCAGCTTCAACCGGCACGCGGCCCCTCCCGCTGCCCCTACCCCAGGAGTATTCATGACTAAGAGCACGGTCCTCACCCTCGTCGGCAGCCTGCGCGCCGGGTCCACAAATCAGAAGCTGGCCGAGGCCATCCAACTGAACGCCCCTGAGCAGGTGGAGGTTGTCATCCACGACAGCCTGGGCAACATCCCCTTCTACAACGAGGACATCGACGTCGAAGGCCAGGTTCCTGCCGCCGCCGCCGCCCTGCGTGCCGCTGCCAGCGAAGCCGACACCGTCCTCCTGGTAACCCCCGAGCACAACGGCACCGTTCCCGCAGCCCTGAAGAATGCGATCGACTGGCTGTCCCGCCCCTTCGGCGCCGGAGCCCTCGCCGGCAAGCCCACGGCCGTCGTCGGCACTGCCTTTGGCCAGTTCGGTGGCGTGTGGGCGCAGGATGAGGCGCGCAAGGCCGCCGGCATCGCCGGCGCCCAGGTCCTCGAGGACGTCAAGCTCGCCGTTCCCGGGTCCATGGTCCGGTTCGCCGAAATCCACCCCAAGGATGACGCCGAGGTTGTGGAGCAGATCAAGGGCGTGTTCGATGCCCTTGCCGCCGCCGCTCCCGCAGCCTAGGCACACCCACCGGCGCCCGGTACGCAGCTACGCGTACCGGGCGCTGCTGCATCCAGGTACTGCCGTGACCAACTCTTGTCCCAACCGGTACCTCACGGACACACTCCGCCGGAAAGGCCAGCCGTAACGTTAATCCACGGAACGTACCGGAACGGGATCGCGGTGCAGTCATGGCAGCAGAGTGGAGCGCCGGGAGGCGAAGGACGGGCTTGCGCCTAACGGCAAAAGCCTGCCTGGCACTGCCGCTGCTGCTCGGCGCCTGCATTGGCGCACCGCCTGCAGGTCCAGGCGCGGGAGCCTTCCCTCCATCCGCCCCCGGCAGCAGCGCCCCGGCTGCGGCACCCCCGGCGGCTCCAGCGCCACAGCCCCAGGACCAGCCCTCGGCAGGACCGGAGCCGGAAACGCTCCCTCCTGCCGAGGGCGTACCGCCGGCAGGCCCTTCCACAACGGCGGAAGCGGCGGAGGGCTGGCCCGTTCCCGAGGCCGGACGGGCGCCCGCAACGCAGGCCGCCGCACCACCGGCGCCGGCCCCGGCCACCATTCCTGCCGTGCCGCGCACCGTGACGGCTTACTACGTGCTCCTGGACGACGGCGGCAGCAACGGCGTGCGGTTCGGCTGCAATGACAGTCTGGTGGGCATGGACAGCCCAGCCCCCGATTCCGATCCGCTTCCGGCCGCCATAGGTGCGCTTCTGCAGGGAACGGGTGGAGCGGGAATGCCTGGCCCCGGGGCGGGACCGGTCCGGGAGATGTACAACGCCTTGGCGGACTCCGGGCTGAGGTTCCTCTCCGGCTCTTTCGATGGAACGACGGTCACCGTGTACCTGGCCGGCGCGTTGAGCCTTGGCGGGGTGTGCGACATCCCGCGGGTTGAGGCGCAGTTGACGCAGACAGCGGTTGCGGCAGTGGGTGCAATCCGGGCTGAAATCTACGTCAACGGGCAGCCGCTGAAAGAAGCACTGAGGCAGGACTAGCCACCCGCCCGCAACCTGTCGTACGCGCATTGACAACAAGTGTTGCTTTTGGAGCAACATCCGGCTGTATCCTGTGGATGTGAGCCACGAAACACTTGATGCAGCAGGGACGCTGCCAGCGGAAGCCATCGATGCGATTGAACGGGCTGCAACGTCAGCGCACCGGCATGAGGACCTGTTCTCGGAGCGTGCCGCGAACATCCGGCAGTCGGCGGTGCGGGACGTTTTCGATATTTCCATGCGGCCCGGCCTGGTCTCCCTTGCGGGCGGCAGTCCGTATCTGCAGTCGCTTCCGCTGGACCGGCTTGCGGCCACCGCCGCCAAAATCATTGCCGAGGACGGCCTCACGGCGCTGCAGTATGGCGCCGGACAGGGGACCGAAGAACTGCGCACCCAGATCTGCGAGGTGATGGCCGCTGAAGGTATCCTCGACGCCCTGCCGCAGAACGTGGTGATCACCGCCGGTTCACAGTCGGCCCAGGATGTTGCCACCAAATTGTTCTGCAATCCCGGCGACGTGGTGCTCGTGGAAGACCCTACCTACGTGGGTGCCCTCAACACGTTCGAGGCATACCAGGTGCAGGTGGAAACGGTGGACATGGATGAATCCGGCCTGGTCCCCGAGCTCCTGGAGGCGCGGATCGCGGCGCTTCAACTGGCCGGCAAGAACATCAAGTTCCTTTACACCATCCCGAACTTCAACAACCCGTCAGGGATCACCCTCGCCAAAGAGCGCCGGCAGCAGGTGGTGGATATATGCCGCACTGCGAATATTCTGATCCTCGAAGACAACCCCTACGGTCTGCTGCGCTACTCCGGCGAGCACTTGGCCCCGCTCCGGGCCGACAATCCCGGGGACGTCATCTACATGGGTTCGTTCTCGAAGATCTTCGCGCCCGGCCTGCGCATCGGGTGGGCGCTGGTGCCGGAACACCTGCAGCGGCGCTACTACCTCGCGGCCGAGTCTGTGACGCTGTGCCCGCCCGCCCTGAACCAGATGCTGGTCTCCGCCTACCTTCGCGAGTACGACTGGAGGGGCCAGATCGAGACCTACCGCGGCCTGTACGCCGAGCGGTGCGCGGCGATGCTGGCTGCGTTGCAGGAACACATGCCCGCAGGGGCCACGTGGACCAGCCCGGAGGGCGGCTTTTTTGTCTGGGTGACGCTGCCGGAAGGCGTGGACACCTACCCGCTGCTGCACAAGGCCATCGACGCCGGCGTGGTATTTATCCCCGGCGCCGCCTTCACGCCGTCGGACGAACCGTCCAACAAACTGCGACTCGCCTTCAGCGCCGTGCCTCCCGAAGCCATCGCCGAGGGTGTCCGCCGCCTGGCGCCTGTGCTTCAGGAAGCCATAGCTGCGCTGTAGCGTTGGCCTGACCAGTGCCGCATAAACGAAGCAAAGGAGCATCACATGAGCGGAATCATCGTTGTAGGGGTTGACGGCAGCGGAACCGCGAAGAAGGCAGCCGAGTCCGCACGCGACCTCGCCGCTGCCTTGGACGCATCACTCCACGTTGTGTCGGCCTTCGACAGCGACCGCACCGAGATCTTCGGCAGCGGCAGCGACCAGTGGATCGTCTCAGACGCCGACGCGGCCGAACACGTGGCCCGTACCGTGGCGGAGTCCCTCGGTGGCGGCGTCAAGGTCACGTATTCCGCAGCCCGCGGCCGGCCGGCGGATGCCCTCATCAAGGAAGCGGTCCGGATGGAAGCCCGCATCATCGTGGTGGGCAACCGCAGGATGCAGGGCATAGGCCGCGTCCTGGGCAGCGTGGCCAACAGCGTGGCGCACAACGCGCCCTGCGACGTCTACATCGCGAACACGTACGACGCCGACTAGCAGTAACCCCGGACACTCCCCCGGGTGGCGAAAGTCGCTGCGGGGGGTGTCTGGTTTCACGCCCGATACCCGGGTTCAGCCGTTAGCGCAACGATAAAATTGAATAGGCCCCCAATGGTGCGGCACCCAGCAACCACTATCGAGGGGCATATCTTGATCACTCTCCAGCGCCGGCAGCTCGTAGGCCACGACATCCTCCTGGCCCGCCACGGCAACCACATCTGCTCCATGCGGGTTGACCGCAGCAATGGCACCGTCGTGGCACTGCTGGATGACGGCAGTGTGGACTCCGCGCCGAACCTCATTACGCCCGGGCTGCAGCTTCCCGAAACCGTGGGAAGCGTGCTGCGCGAAGACTGGAAGCTCTTCACGGCGTGGGCCGGCATGGCCGCTGCTATGGGCGTCCTCATGACGGCCGCGGCCGTGCTCCTGGGAACTACCGCAGATCCGGCCACCATCGAGATGTTTTCGGCGTACCCGTATTCCTCGTTCTAGGGCCTGCCCGGCCGGGACTTGTACTGCCTAGGCCACCATCAGGCCCTGCAGGATCCACCAGATGCCTGCCATCACCACTCCGCCGAAGAGTGACCCCGTCACCACCTGTGCCACCGAATGGGCCCGCAGTACCACACGGGACCAGCCGACCGCCGGGATCAGGAGAAGCAACGGAGTCCAGGCCGCCCCGAGCATCAGCACGGCGATGACGGTTGAGCAGGAGATGGCGGCAGCGTGCCCGCTGATCTTCCAGAACGGGCTCACTCCGGCCAGCACCACGACTCCGCCAACCACCGCAAGGACCATGGCAACAACGCTCCGGGGCGCGCCGACAGCCTCCAGGACCACCAGCCCTGCAAGGATCGATGCCAGTGCCATCAGCAGGACAGGAGCCCGCTGCTTCCGGTCACTGACATGATGGTCGGTAACCTTCCCCAGCCGGACCAGGACCAGCAGCAGAAGCAGCGGAAGCACGCAGACAAACAGGGCCGCCAACGCGCCGTACGCCATGGTGGCCGGAAAACCGCCCTCGGTCAGCGGACTGACCAGCAGCTGGATGCTCACCACCACGGGAGGCTGAAACGTCTCCGTCAGCCACCGGGCGGTCCTGTTCTTCGCCCGGATGGTGCCGGCGCTGATGCCCACGCCGTCAGTCAAGGAGGAGCGCAGGCTCTTCCAGGATGGCCGCGACGTCCGCCATGAAGCGGGCGGAGAGGTCACCGTCCACAACGCGGTGGTCGAACGAGCCGCCAAGCGTGGTGATCCAGCGCGGAATCACTTCACCGTCAAGGACCCAGGGTTTCTGCTTGATGGTGCCAAAGGCAACGATGGCCACCTCGCCCGGGTTGATGATGGGCGTTCCCGTGTCGATGCCCAGGGCGCCGATGTTCGTGATGGTCAGCGTGCCGCCCTGCATCTCCGCGGGCTGGGTTTTTCCGGCCCTGGCGGTGGTGGCCAGGTTATTCAGCGCCAGCGCCAGCTCCTTCAGGGACAGGTCCTGTGCGTTCTTGATGTTCGGCACCATCAGGCCCCGCGGCGTGGCAGCCGCGATGCCCAGGTTCATGTAGTGCTTGACGTGGATTTCCGCGGCGTCAGCCCCGTCCGCGTTGTCCACCCAGGTGGCGTTGACGCTGGGGTTGCGCGCCGCGGCCCAGATGACGGCCTTGGCCAGGATGAGCAGCGGGGAGACCCTGATGCCCTCGAAATCCCTGGATGCCTTGAGCCGCTTGACGAACTCCATGGTGCGGCTGGCGTCCACGTCCACAAAGATGCTGACGTGCGGCGCGGAGAACGCGGATTCCACCATCGCCTTGGCCGTGGCCTTGCGGACGCCCTTGACCGGAATCCGTTCAATCCGCTGGTCCTGCGGCTTGCCCGCTTTGCCCCAGAAGCCGTCCGCCTTGTCCAGCTCTGCGTCGCGCTGGGCCTGGTAGCTGACCAGGTCCTCGCGGGTCACCTCGCCCCGTGAACCGGTGGCCACCACGTCCGCAAGGTCGATGCCGAGGTCCCGGGCAATCTTGCGTACGGGAGGCTTGGCCAGGACCCGGTTGACCAGGCCCGTGATGGTGCCGCCCAGGGTGGGGCGGTTGTCCATGTCGCCTGCGGCCGGGCCGGCCGAAACCTCGGGTGCTGCTGTCACGGCGGCCGGCGTGTGTGGCTGGACGGGCTCCACTTCCGGGGCGTTGAGTGTCACGGCAGCGGAGGGCTGGGCTTTCCGCGGGCGGCGCTTGACGGCGTCGGCCTTCGGTCCGGAACCCACCAGCGGACCGCCGGCCAGGGCACTTTCCTGCGCGCCGCCGTCGGCCCTTGCTCCCCCATCGGCGGGCAGCGTGCCGTAGAGGGGCTGCACGGGCGTTTCCGGGGCGCGCACGTCTGCGGGCGTGGGGTCGCCTGCCACGTCATCGCTGACGCTGATGATGGCCGTCCCGACGTCGATGTTCACCCCTTCGGGGACCAGCAGTTCGGTGACTGTCCCGGCAAACGGGGAGGGCAGTTCCACGATGGACTTTGCGGTTTCGATTTCGCACAGGACATCGTTGATGGCGACGGCGTCACCGGGCTTGACCTTCCAGGAGACAATTTCCGCCTCGGTGAGGCCCTCGCCGACGTCCGGCAGGTTGAACTTGTTGAGAGTCATGGTGTCCTCAGTAGGAGAGGGCGCGGTCCAGCGCCTCGAGGATGCGGTCGATGTCCGGAAGGTAGTCTTCCTCCACCTTGGCAACGGGATAGGGCATGTGGAAGCCGCCCACGCGGATCACGGGGGCCTCGAGTGAGTGGAAGGCACGTTCGCTGATCCGCGCGGCAATTTCGCCGCCGATCCCGCCGAACGTCGGGGCCTCGTGGGCGACGATCAGCCGGCCGGTCTTCTGTACGGAGGCCGTCACGGTATCGAAGTCCAGGGGCGAGATGGAGCGAAGGTCGATGACTTCGACGCTGCGGCCGTCCTCCTCCGCGGCATTGGCGGCCGCGAGGGCAACGGGAACCAGGGGGCCGTAGGCCACGATGGTGGCGTCGGTACCTTCCCGGAGGACGTGGGCCTTGAACGGATCCGCTGACGGCCCCGGGTTCTCCACATCCACGTCGCCCTTAAGCCAGTAGCGCCGCTTCGGCTCAAAAATGATCACGGGATCCAGGCATTCCACGGCCTGCTGGATCATCCAGTAGGCGTCATGCGCGTTGGACGGGGTGATGATGCGCAAGCCCGCAGTGTGGGCGAACAGGGCCTCCGGGGATTCGGAGTGATGCTCCACGGAACCGATGCCGCCGCCGTAGGGGATCCGGATGACCACGGGAACCGTGAGGTTGCCGTTGCTGCGGGCATGCATCTTGGCGAGCTGGGTGGTGATCTGGTTGAAACCCGGGAAGACGAAGCCGTCGAACTGGATCTCGCACACGGGGCTGTAACCCCGCAGCGCCAGGCCAATGGCAGTGCCGATGATGCCGGATTCCGCCAGGGGGGTGTCCACCACGCGGTCGGGGCCGAATTCACCGATGAGCCCGTCTGTTACGCGGTAGACGCCGCCCAGCGGGCCGATGTCTTCGCCCATCAGGAGTGATTTCGGGTTGCTGGCCAGGGTGGCGCGGAGGCCTTCGTTGATGGCCTTGGCAATGGTCATGGTGGTCATCAGTGGCCTGCCTTTGCTGCTGCCTGTCCGGCCGGTACCGCCGGGGGTTCCTCACCGGCAAACCCTGCGGAGTATTCCTCGAACCATGCCAGCTCTTCGGCCACCAGCGGGTGCGCCTCTGCGTAGGTGTTGGCGAAGGCGGAGCGGATGTTCGGGGTCTCAAGGTCATGGGTAGTGCGCCGGACGTAGGAGGCGAGTTCGTCGCCGTCGGCCTTGACCTGGGCGAAGAAGGCGTCGTCCGCGAGGCCTTGGGCGCGCAGGTATTTCTCCAGCCGCAGCAGGGGATCCTTAGCCCGCCAGGCGTCCTCTTCGGAGGACGGGCGGTATTTGGTGGGGTCATCGGCGGTGGTGTGGGCGCCGACGCGGTAGGTGAAGGCCTCGATCAGGACCGGGCCCTTGCCTTGGCGTGCGTGCTCCAGGGCCCACTCGGTGACGGCGTGGACGGCGATGACGTCGTTGCCGTCCACCCGGATGCCGGGGAAGCCGTAGCCCTTGGCACGGTTGGACAGCGGAACGCGGGTCTGCACGTTGGTGGGTACCGAGATGGCCCAGTGGTTGTTCTGGCAGAAGAACACCACGGGAGCGTTGTACGAGGAGGCGAAGACCATGGATTCGTGGACGTCACCCTCGGAACTGGCGCCATCCCCGAAGTAGGCGATGACCGCGGCGTCCGGCACCTCCGCCTTGGAGCCGGCGGCTGCGGCAAGCTTCTGGTCCCGCTGGATTCCCATGGCGTAGCCCACGGCATGGAGGGTCTGGGCGGCCAGGACCAGTGTGTAGAGGTGGAAGTTGGTGTCCTTGGGGTTCCAGCCGCCATTGGAGACGCCCCGGAACTGGCGAAGGAGCTCAGCCAGGTCCACGTTCCTCGTCAGCGCCACCCCGTGTTCACGGTAGGTGGGAAAGATGTAGTCCTGCGGCTGGCTGGCCCTGCCCGAACCGATCTGGGCAGCTTCCTGCCCGGTCAGGGGCACCCACAGCGCCAGCTGGCCCTGGCGCTGCAGGGCGGTGGCCTCCACGTCGAACCGGCGGATGGCAGCCATATCGCCGTAAAGCCCGCGCAGGGCATCGGGCGTGAGCTTGTCGGCGTACTCGCTGTACACCGGATCGGAACCCAGCTTTCCGTCGGGACCCAGCAGCTGCACCATCTGCGCCGGGGGCTCGCCCATAACGGCTTCCGCATCAGCTTCCCGCTGGTCGTCAACCGCTGTTCCGTCGAACTCGGTGGAAGGCAGATGTGTGCCCATACCGTCTCCTTGCTTGCCGCATCCGGATGCAATGCAATGTCGCTGGGATATATGCCTCAGAAGGAATACATTCCCGGTGCGGCATATACATTGGCTTACTGATCCTAACTTTATCTTCAGTAGGTAGCCGCAGGACTACTTGTTAAGCGCTAGGAACCCCGCGGGGCCTTTGTATAGTCGGCACATAACCGAAGGAAGCGCGTGTTGGCCTCTTGCTCACCGACGCTAACCCTGACCCCCTCGCCGGGAAAAGCGCGCACCGAGAGCCCCTGGGCTCCCGCCAGCTCTGCAAATTGGCTACTGTCAGCCCCCAGATCCAGCCAGACGAAGTTTCCCTGCGCATCCGGAACAGCCCAGCCAAGGTCCCCCAGACCGGCAGTAACGCGGGCCCGCTCGTCCACCAGCGTTTGTACCCTTTCTACAACCTGAGGGAAATTCTGGAGGGAAACAATGGCCGCCTTTTCGGCAATCTGCGACACCGCGAACGGCGTCGCAGCCACCCGCAGGTGCTGGGTCAGCGCTGGATTGGAGACGCTGTAGCCGACGCGCAGGCCAGCCAGGCCGTGCGCTTTGGAGAAGGTCCGAAGTACCACCACGTTGGGGTATTTCCGGTAAAGGGCGATCCCGTCCACCGCACCGGGTGCCCGGACGAACTCCTGGTACGCCTCATCAATGACCACCACGACGTTGGAAGGCACCGAGCGGATGAAGGCTTCGGTCTCGGCGGCGGTAAGGGCCGGGCCGGTGGGATTGTTGGGCGTGCACAGGAGTACCACCCTGGTGCGGGCCGTAACGGCTGCCGCCATGGCGTCCAGGTTGTGCCGGCCGTCGGAGGTTACGGGAATCCGGACACTCTCCGCCCCGGCCAGGCCCACGCTGATGGGATAAGCCTCAAAGGAGCGCCAGGGATAGATGACTTCATCGGCCTTGCCGTCGTCGTTCTGGCCAGCGAACGCGGCGAGGATCTGGTTGAGGGCACCCAGGCTGCCCGCTCCGGTGACGATGTCCTCGGCGGGGACATTGAGGAAACCCGCGAGCGCCGCCCGAAGCTTGGTGCTGACCGGGTCCGGATAGCGGTTGAAATCGGTCTGCTGCGCGATCGCCTCGATAACTGCGGGGAGCGGCGGGAGCGGGTTCTCGTTCGAGGACAACTTGTAACTGGTGAGTCCGTCGACGGCGGCGGGCGGCTTTCCGGCCGCGTAGCGGGGCAGCCGGCCTACCACCGGACGCGGCGGGATTCCACCGGCCAGGGTCTCTGATGAGGTCATGCGCACTAGCCTACTTCTCGTGCGATAACGGTTCCGGGTGGTGCAGTGGCTTCTTCCGGCGTGGGAAGAAGGCCCTACCGTACCCAGCCCCCGTCCAGCGCGCTGTGCGAGCATGGGGCCATGGGTTCCTTCATTCTTCGGGTCATCATCAACGCCGCTGCCATCTGGGCAGCGAGCTGGGTCCTGCCCGGCCTGGAAATCTCCAGCCAGGCGGCCTCCGAGGCTGTGGCCAGGACCGGTGTTACGGAAGGCACGGACACCATCGGCCTGGTCCTGGCCTACCTCTTTATCGGTGCAATCTTTGGCGTGGTGAACGCGTTTGTCCGGCCCCTGGTGCGGTTCCTCGCACTCCCCATCACCATCCTCACCCTGGGACTCTTCACCATCGTCATCAATGCCGCGATGCTGTACCTGACGTCCTGGATCAGCAGTTACACACCGGTGGAATTCACCATCGATTCCTTCTTCTGGACCGCCGTACTGGCGGCCATCATCATTTCCCTGGTATCGCTGGTGGCAGGTGTGCTGCCCGGGGGGCGGAAGCGTTAGCCTGCCGGATTCCACCGGGGCTACCGGCCGCCATGTCCCCGCCCGTAGGCGCGGGGGTCCTGCGGGGTGAGCGTGGGCATGGGGCCCTTAGCCCTTGACAGGGAAAACCGGGTGGCCGTGGCGGTCCCGCCCGCTCCAAGGACGCCTGTCAGCACTGCGGTGGACTGTAGCAGCGACGGGTCGCTGCTGTCCGCGACCATCCGCGCGGCATCCTGGTACCCCTCGAAGCTGTGGCCAGGGCCCAGCCCCTTATCCTCCTGAGCGGAAACGGGGGAGGCCATGGATACGGTGACCCGGTTGCGGGTTTCGGGGTTCGCCAGACCATCGCTTCCGGGCACCCAGTCGGCCTCGTGTTCAAGGTGCAGTGAGCTTACTCCCGATCCCGGCCTGGTCCCGGCCACCGGCGAGCCGGCTGTCAGCACATACTTGACGTCGTACTGTTCCAGGACGCGGGGATCGGAAGCCAGGTTCATGGCATGGATCCCGCCCTGGCTGTAGCCCACCGCCACCACGGCCGCACCACGTTCTGCCCCGGCGGTTTCCAGAGCAGCAAGGACGGCCCGGTTGATCTCCTCCGAGCCGTACAGCATCGCCTCCGCGATGCCGGCTTCGTCAAAGGGGTTGTCACCGCCCGCGTACATTCCTGCCGCCTGGGTGCCGGGAAGGACCACCACGTACGTTGCAGCACCGCCGTTATCGACCTCAAGGACCTCGATGTGTCCGGGACCGCGGGCATCGACGTTCCGGATGCGCTCCAGGAGGCCGGCCGGTGATGCATCCAGTTCCACCTGGGCGGACTCTTCCTTCCGCGCGGCGAGCGGCCTGGGTATGAAGTTCGCGACCAGGAACATCAGGGCGTCCCGGACGAAGGGTTCCTGATCGATCCTTGCCCGGACATCGGGAGCCGCCAGCCCCAGCATGGTGATGATGGATTCTGCGGTCCGCCGGTCCGGGACTCCTGCTGCGGCCATGGTGGCCCACGAGGTGCTGAACTCCTCCACACTCGTGATTCCGAGGAACCTCCCGGCGTTGGCACGCCACTCCGCGTCCTCATAGTCCCGGAGGCAGGCACGTATCTGGCTGCTGATGCGCTGTAGCTCTGCCCTGGCAGCTTGGACGCGCCACTGGCCGTTCCGCACTGCGGCCAGATGGGCGGACGTGGACCATGCCGGCTGCCGGTCAACCCAGCAAAGGTGGTCCAGGATCCGCCCGGTCTCCTGCTCAACGGCAACGAGGTCAGTGGCCAGGGTATCCAGCTTCTCCGCGCCTGCCGTCAGCTCTTCGAGCTGGACGCTGATGCCAGTGGGGCCGCCCCTGATGCTCAGATGTCCCTCCCTGGAGGGGCCGAACAGGCGAATGCGGTCAGTGTCCATGGGTTGTCCGCCTTGCGTCAGTGCCGGCTATTGGCGAGTGCAGCCGCGACGCTCTCCTGGGCATGCCGTGCAACGGCGGCCTTGGCTTCCGCCAGGCATTCCGAAGCCTGGCGCAGGGCAGCGTCCTGGCGGGCGACGGTGTTCCGGTAGGCCTGCCCCGCCGGTGACTGCCAGTCGAGCAGCTGGATAGCCCTCAGGCCAGCGATGACTTCCTCAACCCTTGCCACGCAGGACCCGAGCCGTCCCGCCAGTGGCATGAGGTCGGCGGCGACATGGTCTGCCGCTCCGGGCATGCCGTCCCCCAATACATTCCACATCCGCACTCCCCACCCTGGGCAGCCCACGGGTTGCTGCCCTCGCATTGCTTTACTGATGCCACAACGCTAAGGAAGACCCGGCAGCAACCCCAGCACCGCCGTCGGCTATGTGGACAAGTAACGTGCAAAGGCAGGCTTAAGGAGCCGCCGGAGTTCGTGAAAGAATCAGCACATGCCTGAAACTGCCGCCACAGCTGATACACGTACGCCCTCAGGACGCCTGGCCCTTGCCGCGTCACCGGAAAAAATCGCGCTCGGTCCCCTGGACGGCCGGTACCAGTCCGCCGTCGCGCCGCTGGTTGATTACCTGTCCGAAGCTGCACTGAACCGTGACCGTGTGGCTGTGGAAGTGGAATGGCTCATCCACCTGACCAGCAACAACGTCCTCCCGGGCGCCGGGAAGCTCACCCCGGAACAGGAGGAGCAGCTCCGCGCCATCGTCACCGAATTCGACGCCGCGTCAGTCGCTGAACTGGCCGAAATCGAAGCCGTCACGGTTCACGACGTCAAAGCCGTGGAGTACTACATCGGACGCCGCCTCCCCGGCATCGGCATTGAAAACCTGACGGCCATGGTCCACTTCGGCTGCACATCCGAGGACATCAACAACCTCTCCTACGCCCTGGGAGTCAAGGGCGCTGTGGAGGACGTGTGGCTGCCCGCTGCCCGCGCGCTCGTGGCCCAGATCAGCAGGATGGCCGAGGACAACCGCGCCGTTCCCATGCTGTCCCGGACCCACGGGCAGCCGGCCACGCCCACCACCCTGGGCAAGGAACTGGCGGTCATCGCACACCGCCTCACGCGCCAGCTGGAGCGGATCGCCCGGACGGAGTACCTCGGCAAGATCAACGGTGCCACCGGCACCTACGCCGCCCACGTTGCGTCGGTTCCCGGCGCAGACTGGCAGCACGTCGCCAAGTCCTTCGTGGAAGGGCTGGGGCTGACCTGGAACCCCCTCACCACGCAGATTGAAAGCCACGACTGGCAGGCAGAACTGTACGCCGACGTCGCGCGTTTCAACCGCATCCTGCACAACGTCTGCACGGACATCTGGAGCTACATCTCCATCGGCTACTTCGCCCAGATCCCCGTGGCCGGAGCCACCGGTTCCTCCACCATGCCACACAAGGTCAACCCGATCCGCTTCGAGAACGCCGAGGCCAACCTCGAAATCTCCAACGGCCTGCTGGACACCCTGGCCGCCACCCTGGTGACCTCCCGCTGGCAGCGCGACCTCACGGACTCCTCCAGCCAGCGCAACATCGGCGTGGCCTTTGGCCACTCACTGCTCGCCATCTCCAACGTCGCCAAAGGCCTGGAACGCCTGGACGTCGCTGAGGACGTGCTGGCCGGGGATCTCGACACCAACTGGGAAGTCCTGGGCGAGGCCATCCAGATGGTCATGCGCGCGGAGGCGATTGCCGGCGTCGAAGGCATGGAAAACCCGTACGAGCGGCTCAAGGACCTCACCCGGGGCCAGCGCGTGGACGCCGCCCGCATGCAGGAATTCGTGCAGAGCCTGGGCCTTTCGGCCGACGCTGAGGCACGCCTGCTCGCTCTGACGCCCGGGAAGTACACGGGCATCGCCGACCAGCTGGTGGACCACCTCAAGTAGGCCGGCCGGCAAACATCAAAGGAAGTACGACGGCGGCGCCGGGCTCTGGCGGGCCCGGCGCCTTCGCGTTGCCAGGCCCTGCATGGTGCCGGTCCGCTGACCTGTTGCCGGGGTGCGAAACTGGAGAGCATGAAGCTGCTGCTGATCCGTCATGGACAAACCCCCGGCAACGTCCTTGGCCAGCTGGATACCGACCATCCGGGGCCCGGGCTCACCGAACTTGGCGAACGGCAGGCCGAGGCCATGGCCAGGTCGCTGGCCAACGAGCCGATCGGCGCGCTGTATGCCTCCACCCTGATCCGCACACAAATCACCGCGGCGCCGCTGGGCAAGCTGCACAGCCTGGACGTGACCGTGCTGGATGGCCTTCATGAGATCGAGGCCGGCGCCTTGGAAAAACTGACAGACCACGAATCCCACAAGCGGTACATGGGGACGGTGTTCGCCTGGGCGGCCGGGGATCTTGATGTCCGCATGCCGGCGGGGCCGGACGGCCACGCGTTCTTCGACCGCTTCGACGCTGCCATCACCCGGGTGGTGGACCAGGCGGCTCAAGGAAACCATGAAACTGCAGCGGTAGTCAGCCATGGTGCCGCCATCCGCACCTGGGCCGGGCGCCGGGCGGAGGACGCTGACCACGAGTTCGCCGCACGCCACGTACTGGCGAACACCGGAATCGTCGCCCTGGAAGGCGACCCCGACGCGGGCTGGAAACTGCTCCACTGGGACGGCAGCCCTGTCGGCGGGCTGGCCCTCGCAGATCCCACGGCAGAAGATCCTACCGGTGGGAACGTAACGGGCCCTTAGCCGTCACGGCTCAATGCCGCGGGACAAGCCGTGCGGCAAACGCCGCAGCCTCCTCCGCCGTCGGACGTTCCCGGCTGTCCATGGCCGTCAGGGACCGCAGGAACGGCCTCCAGCGGGGCGCCACGACATCAGGAACATCAGGGCTGCGAAGCGTCCTCGCCACCAGGGATTCGATGGCAGTCCCGGGAAATGCCTTGGTCCCGGTCAGCAGTTCCAGGAGGACCAGCCCCAGGGAGTAGACATCCCACGACGGCCGGGCGGCCCCGCCTGCTGCCTGTTCCGGGCTCATGTAGTGCACTGTTCCGGAGGAAATGCCCGGCTCGGGCGCTGAGCCGGCTGCCGCTGCGATTCCGAAGTCGATGATCCGGACAGGACTTCTCCGCAGGCCGCTCAGCATCAGGTTGGCAGGCTTGATGTCGCGGTGGACCAGGCCCTTTGAGTGAAGGTGGGCGAGCGCAGTGAACAGCCCGTGGGCCCAGACTGCCACGTCGCCGGGATTGTGGCTGTTGATCCGGACTGCCTCGGACATGCTGGATCCCAGCGCCAGCTCCTGCACCAGGAACGGCCGCCCGCCGTGCGGTCCGTAGTCCGGCAGGGAACCGTGGGCAATGAACCTGATGATGGAGGGATGATCCAGCGCCGCCAGGATGCCGGCTTCGTTGCGGATCCGCTCGTGCTGCTTGGCTGAGTGCACCGAAGCCATCTTGACGGCCACATCCGGTCCGCCTGCGAGGTCCACGGCCCGGAAGACTTCTGCTGCGGAACCGCGCCCAAGGCGTTCCTTGAGGTAAAAGCGCCCCGCCACGACGACGCTTCCGTCAGGGTTCTCGGCGCGGCGAGGCCGGTGCGCACGTCCCCGTTCCGGGTGTCCCTGTTCGCTGGGTGCTTGTTTTGCGGGAGCCAGGGCGGGCGCGGTCATGGGTGCCGTGGCGGGGCGCAGGCTTCGGCCAGGACGGCCGCTTCATCGGCTGAGTCAGCGGGCAGCCAGGCATCGAGCTGGAATCCGCAGCGGCAACGCCATACCGGCGGCAGTTCGATGAGGACGGCATTGTCCGGCGGAAAGCTGTAACCAGCGCCCACCTGCCCGATGGCAGGAGTGGCAAGTTCCATGGGCGTCCCGCAATGGACTTCGGTAAAAGTGGTCAACGCGCTCACGACTCCCTAAGGAAGAAACTTCAAGGTTGATCGTAAGCTTACATATTACTAGCCAGACTAGCTAGTCCGGCTAGTTACTTTTTTGATGCCCGTCCCTGACGGAGAGGGCATCCGTCATCTGCTGCAGGAAGTCGACCACGACGTGGGCCTGGTCCGCCGTCAGACCTTCGGCAACGGTCATCATCCGGCGATGCATCGCACCCAGCGTTTCGCGCACCTCCGTGTCGGATTGCACGGTGGGAATGACGACGATGGAGCGGCGGTCGGAGGGGTGGGCCTCGCGGCGGACGTGCCCGCTGGCCACCAGCCTGTCGATCAGCGAGGTGGTGGACGCGCTGGTGATGCCGAGGAACTGGCTCAAATCCTTGGGAACAACCGCCTTCCCGGAAGCCTGGGCGCGGAGGAGGAAGCGTAGCGCCAGGATGTCCGTTTCGCCCATGCCCATGGAGTCCCTGGTGGAACGGCGGACGGCAGTCTCCGCGGCCCGGTAATCGCGCAGTGACTTCAGCACGGCAGCACCGTAATCCAACTGCCCGTCCGGACCGTACCAGTAGCCGGAGCCTTCGTTACCCGTGGATCCCATGGATTGATCTTAGACCAACTGATAAGTAGGCAAGCTAGCAATATCGGCCCACGTTATCCAACCGCTTACGCAGAAGAAACACCCGCGTAACCGCTGGCTTCTAGCCTTTTAATGCATATCCCTTCGGCGAATCGAGGCAGACATGCAGACCAATCCGCGGCTGAACATCCGGCAGGTATCCTGGTCCAACCCTGTCGGCGCCGACCTGCGCCGCGCGCAGCAGGCTGAACTCGATGCGCGCTTTGGTACCCCTGACCATGAACCCGGCACACCGCCGTCGGGCGCTGACTGCGCCGTGTTCCTCGTGGCGTATGACAAGGGATCAGGCCAGCCCGTGGGCTGCGGCGGCCTCCGGCTCCTGGATTCCACCACCGCTGAAATCAAGCGCCTGTACGTCCTTCCCTACACCCGCGGCTCGGGCGTGGCCAGCTCCATCCTGGCCGCACTGGAGGCAGAGGCACACAAACAGGGGATCACCAGGATCAAGGCCGAAGCCGGTTCCGCACAGCCGGACGGCCGCAATTTCTACCAGAACTCCGGGTTTGAGCCGGTCCCGAATTATGGTCCCTATATCGGGGTGGAACACTCCTACTGCTACGCCAAAAGCATTGATGCACGGAGCGCCGCGCACACGGCCATGGCATAAGGGCCGGGCGTCATAAGTGCGTACGGATTCTGCGCCTCGGCTAATCTCGGCCTATGGAAACAGCAGACATCACCTTCCGCACCCGCAAGTGGGTACGTCCTGAGGACCTCAACGCCAACGGGACCCTGTTCGGTGGAAGCCTGCTGAAGTGGATCGACGAGGAAGCCGCGATCTACGCCATCCTCCAGCTGGGCAACGGCAGGGCGGTGACAAAGTACATCTCGGAAATCAACTTCGTCAGCTCGGCCGTCCAGGGCGACCTCATCGAGATGGGCCTGACGGCCACGCGGTTCGGCAGGACATCGCTGACCATGCGCGCCGAAGTCCGCAACATGATCACCCGGCAGAGCATCCTCACCATCGAGGAGATCGTCTTCGTTAACCTGAATCCCTCCGGAAAGCCCGAACCGCATGGCTACACGGAGATCACCTATGACCGCGACCGCATTCCCACCCACCACCTGACGGAAACAGTGACCCAGGACTGACGTTTCACCCGGCGTTCACCCGCACGCCGCCTACCATTCCCTCCACTGGACCACAGTGAACAGCCGGGCTGTTTATCGAATCGATAGCAAAACAGCCCCACATTCCGCACGGCCGGCTATAGGCTGTGCGGACATGCTCCGGTTCCAGTGCAGAAATGAGTCATGATCGTGCGTAAATTGCAGTCCTTGGTTGCCGCCGCCGTCGCCGCCGCCCTTCTTGCCGGATGCGGCGGTGCCGCAACTCCGCCCGCTTCCTCCGCGGACGCGTCCTCCGCTCCCGCCGCGGGTTCCGGCGAAACCCTGGTGGTGTACACCAACTCCAACGGCGAAGGCCGCGGCGAATGGCTGACCGCCAAGGCAGCAGAGGCCGGCTTCACCATCGAGATCGTGGGTGCCGGCGGTGCGGACGCCACCAACAAACTGATTGCCGAGAAGAACAACCCGATCGCGGACGTGGCCTTCGGCTTGAACAACATGTACTTCTCGCAGATCAAGGCCGAAGACGCCCTGGAACCGTACACCCCCTCCTGGGCAGGCGAGGTGGACAAGGAACTGGGCGACGGCGAAACCTACTGGCCCCTGGTGAAACAGGCCATCCTCTTGGGCTACAACTCAGACAAGATCTCCAAGGACTCCGCCCCGCAGGACTGGACGGACCTGTGGACCAAGGATGAATTCAAGGACCGCTACGAGCGCGTGACCGGACTGGGCACCGCCACCGCCCAGCTCGTGTTCGCCGGCATCCTCAGCCGCTACCGGGACGACTCCGGCGACCTGGGCATTTCCGATGAGGGCTGGCAGCAGGTTGAGCAGTACTTCCAGAACGGCAGCCCGGCCGTTGCCAAGACCGACCTTTTCGCACGCATCGCTTCCGGCGAGGTGGACATGGGACAGATGCCGTCCTCGATCATCGCCGAACGGGAAAAGTCCTTCAAGGTGAACGTTGACACCGTCATTCCCTCCGTGGGCGTCCCGCTCGCGGTGGAGCAGATCGCCCTGGTGAAGGGGACCGGGAAGAAGGAGCAGGCGCAGAAGTTCATCGACTGGTTCGGCAGTGCTGATGTCCAGGGTGCGTTTGCCCAGCAGTTCAACTCCATGCCGGTGAACAAGTCCGCCGAAGCGAAGGCCAACCCCGAGGTGGTGGACTTCTTCGCGGACCTCAAGCAGCAGGACATCGACTGGGAGTTCGTGCAGGAGAACATGGGCGCCTGGGTGGAGAAGATCGAGCTCGAGTACATGACGTAGTCGGGTTTCCCGCCGCCAGCTTTCCCGCTCCACCAGACAGGTTTTGCCATGATCCGCTTGGACAACATTGAAGTTTCCTTTGGTGACTTCACCGCCATACCGCACCTGGACCTGCACGTCCGGCCGGGCGAATTCTTCACCCTGCTGGGCCCGTCAGGCTGCGGAAAGACGACGGCGCTGCGCACCCTGGCCGGTTTCATCCAGCCGTCCGCGGGCACTGTCCACGTGGACGGCAAGGACGTCACCCGGCTGCCGAGTGATAAGCGGCAGGTGGGCATGGTGTTCCAGAACTATGCCCTGTTTCCGAGCATGAGCGTGTGGGAGAACATAGCCTTCGGCCTGCGGGTCCGGAAGGAGAAGCAGGCCGACAGTGACCGGCTTGTCCGGGACATTGCCCGCCGGGTGGAACTCAGTGATGAGCAGCTGGCCAAGAACGTGGCCGAGCTGTCCGGCGGGCAGCAGCAGCGGGTGGCCGTGGCGCGGGCACTGGTGCTGCGGCCCAAGATCCTGCTGCTGGACGAGCCGCTGTCCAACCTGGACGCCAAGCTCCGCCACCAGCTCCGGCAGCAGCTCAAGGACCTGCAGAGCGAGTTCGGCATTACCACCGTGTACGTCACCCATGACCAGGACGAAGCCCTGGCCATGAGCGACCGGGTGGCCGTGTTCAACAAGGGAGTGGTGGAGCAGGTGGGCACCCCGCAGGAAATCTACGACCATGCCGGCACGGAGTTCGTCTGCAACTTCATCGGTGACAGCTCCACCCTGACACCGGAGTTCGTGGCCGAAGTGAACCGTCTTTCCGGCGCGCAGCTCAGCACGGAAGCCACCTCCTACCTGCGGGTGGAGAAGGCGTCACTTGCCGCACCTGCCGGCGGCAGCCCCGCCGTCGGACTTCCCGGTACCGTGGTATCCCGCACCTACCATGGCCTGCACAGCCGGTATGTGGTGCGCAGCCACGGCGCGGAGATCCGGCTGCTGGTCAAAGAGGACGGCGGAGCCCACCCGGAACCGGGAACGGAAACCACTGTCTACCTCCAGCCTGCCCATATCCTGCAGTACCACCGGGAAACAGGCGTCGCCCTGAGGCAGCAGGAGCAGGCGGTCGTCCTGCCATGAGCAGCGCGTCCGTCCGCGGGATGGTCCGCTCCCCGTTCGTCCTGGTGGTGGGTGTGGTGCTGACCTGGTTCATCGCCGCGTTCCTGGTATGGCCCAACGTCAACGTCCTGATGGCCACGTTCTTTCCGGACGGCAGCTTTTCCGGGCGGGCGGCCGAAAAGCTCTTCTCGTCCCAGAGGGCCATGAAGGCGCTGGGCAACAGCTTCCTGCTGGCAGTGGCCCTGTCCATCACGGTCAACCTGGTGGGCATCTTCATCGTCCTGGTGACGCATTACTTCCGGATCCGGGGCTCGCGGATCCTGTTCCTGGGTTACGCCTCCACGTTTATCTATGGCGGCATCGTGCTGGCCGCGGGATACAAGTTCATCTATGGGGACAAGGGAATTGTCACCTCGCTGCTGGTGAAGGTGTTTCCCGGCATGGATCCGGGCTGGTTCTCCGGATTTTTCGCGGTCCTGGTAGTGATGACCTTTGCCACCACCACCAACCACATGCTCTTCGTGGCGAACGCGCTCAAGGGCATTGATTACCAGACCATCGAAGCGGCCCGGAACCTGGGCGCCTCCACCTGGACCATCCTCCGCCGGATTGTGCTTCCCATGCTCAAGCCCACGCTGTTCGCCGTAACCATCCTGTCCTTCCTTACCGGGCTGGGGGCACTGAGCGCCCCGCAGGTGCTGGGCGGGCGCGATTTCCAGACCATCACCCCGATGATCCTGACGTTCACCAACAGCCCCACCTCACGGGACCTCGCTGCGCTGCTGGCCGTGATCCTTGGCCTGGCCACCATCCTGATGCTCGCGGTGATGTCCCGCCTGGAGAAGGGCGGCACCTACTTCTCGGTGTCCAAGGTGTCCTCCGAGCTGCAGAAGCAGGAGATCACCAACCCCGCAGCCAACATTGCCGTCCATGTGCTGGCATACCTGCTGTTCGCCGTGTACACACTGCCCGTGGTGCTGATCGTGCTGTATTCGTTCGCGGACGGCGCCGCCATCCAGACCGGTCAGCTCGCCCTGGGCAACCTGACCCTGGACAACTACGTGCGGGTCCTGACCCAGCAATCCGGGCTGCGGCCGTTCATTGTCAGCGTGGTGTACAGCGCACTGGCCGCGCTCATCGCCGTGGGCGGGCTGCTGTTCGTGGCCCGGCTGCTGCAGAAATACAAAAACTGGGTGGCAACAGCTTTCGAATACCTGCTGCACATTCCCTGGATCCTGCCTTCGGCACTGCTGGCCCTTGGCCTGATCATCAGCTACGACCACCCCAATCCGTTGGTGGGCGGTGCGGTGCTCACCGGCACCACGGTGATCCTGCTGATCGCCTTTGTCACTGTCAAGATCCCGTTCACGCTCCGTATGCTCAAGGCTTCCTTCGCCTCGGTGAACTCCTCGTTGGAGGAAGCGGCGGCCATCATGGGTGCCAGGACGCTGTATGTGTTCCGGCGGATCCTGCTGCCGTTGGTGCTTCCGGCGGCCGCCGCCATCACCGCACTGAACTTCAACAGCCTGCTGGACGACTACGACACCGCCATCTTCCTGGCCCACCCCCTGGTCCAGCCGCTGGGCCTGGTCATCAAAGCCAACACCGACGGCGCCGAAGGCGTGGCGGGGGTTGCCAACACCTTCGTCTACACCGTGCTCCTGATGGTGATCACCGGCGTCACCATGTATCTCGTCTACGGCCGCTCGAGCAGGGGCAAGTCACGGAAGAAGCGGCTGCCGGCCGTTCCGCCCGCCTCCCCGGTTCCCGGTCCGGGTCTTCCCGGAACCCCGGTATCCACAGAGGATGCCGCACAGCCGGCAGCTCCCGTCCGGTGATCAGTCCGCGGAACCGCTGACGACGGCGGAACGTCCGTTCCGCCGTCGGGCGAGGCTGAGGAGGCGGTCACGCAGGGGCTGGCCACCGTCGGCGAGGGCGACGCGCCCCAGCGCCGAGGATGCCAGGCTCAGGACGCGGGTCCGCAGCCGCCGCTGCCGGTCGTAGGCACGCAGTGCCTGGTCTTCGGGCAGCGTGTTGAGAAGGTCAGCCAGTGTCACCGCGTCCACAAGCGACTCGCACGCGCCGCGACCCAGGGTGGGGAGCATGGCGTGGGCGGCATCGCCGACGAGCACGCTCCGCCCGCGGACGTAGGAGCCAAGGCGCGGAACTGTCCAGATCCGCTGGACCAGGCATGCTTCGGGAGTGGCTGCGGCCAGCGTGCGGCGGATGGCGGGGGCGTGGGTGGCATAGCGTTCCCGGGCGTGTTCCAAGGCTGATGCTGCGTCAATCCCGTACGGGCCCACCCCGGACCGGTAGCTGGCGTACCAGAAGGACCCTCCCCGGGCGGCAGCCATACCGAACAGGTCGCCGCGGCCCCAGTACTCTCCCACCTCGCCGGGACTGACCGGAGCTGGGAGAGTGCCGCGGAGGGCGAGGTACGGGGTGAGGCGGGCATCTGTCGCGGCGCCCCAGATCTCCCGGCGGACTGCGCTGTGCACGCCGTCGGCGCCGACCACAAGGCTGCCGTCGGCAGGAAGTGACCTGACGTTGCTGGTAATCCGGAGGACGGTTCCCGGGACGGCGCCGTCCAGCAACCGGAGAAGGTCAACCCGGGATATACCGAACATATCCCCCACGCTGACGGTGACCCACGGCTCGCCCTGGGCGTCACGGACGGATCCGCTGCCGATCACCGGGCTGACCGCCCGCGCCTCTTCAAGGATTCCCAGCCGCTCCAGCGCACGCTGGGCGTTCGGCCACATGCCCAGCGCGTTTCCGACAGCGGGCAGTTCGGGGCGCTTCTCATACACCGTCACCTGGAACCGGGCCGGGTCCAGGCAGGCGGCCAGTGCCAGTCCGGCGATTCCGCCGCCAATGATCGAGATGGTTTCCATGCCCGTGATTCTACTACTTTTGTAGTGGATGGCTAGGGGGCAATTAGACTGTGGCCATGCCCGACAGACGCACCGAATTGATGGACGCCGCCCTCGCCGTGGTGGCGGAGAAGGGCATGAAGGGCCTCACCCACCGGGCAGTGGATGCCGCCGCACACTTGCCCGAGGGCACCACTTCCAACTACTACCGGAACCGCGCGGCCCTCGTGGAAGCGGTGCTTGACCGCATGCTGGAGCTGGACGCCGCACTCCTGCAGGACCAGGGCCCCGCCGGTCCGCCGCAGGACATTGAGGAACTGGCAGACCAGCTGGCCACCCTGATGCTGGCGCTGGCCGGGCGGCACGCGGGGCTCAGCCGCGCCCGCCTGGCCATCTCCCTCGACAGGCCCGAGTCAGTGACAGCGGGACACTTCCGGCTGGTGGGCGGCCTGGAGCAGGCCCTCGCAGCGCTGGGAGTGGCGGATGCGCCGGCCCGGGCACGGGACCTGGCGGACTACGGCGACGGCGTGCTGCTGCACCTGCTCACAGTCAGGCGCGGTGAGCGACCGGACGCAGCAGCCATCGCCGCAGCAGTCCGGCGGCTGCTGGCTTAGCGGGCGCCGGGCCAGCCGGTGTAGGCCTCGGCAAGGTAGGCCAGTCCGTGCCGTGAGGAGACGACGGAGTTGAGTTCGCCGAGCTGGCGTGCACGGGAGAAATCGTCGGCGTCGGCGGGGGTGTGGAGCATGGTGGTCATCCAGTAGGAGAACTGCTGCGCCTTCCAGACCCGTTCCAGGGCGCGGTCGCTGTACGCCTCAAGCAGGCGGTCCGATCCGGAGTTGTAATGGGTGTCAAGTCCTTCGAAGAGGACCTTGACGTCATGGATGGCAAGGTTCAGGCCTTTCGCGCCGGTGGGCGGGACCGTGTGGGCGGCGTCGCCCACGAGGAAGAGGTTGCCGTGGCGCATCGGGGTGTGGACGAAGCTGCGGAACGGCAGGACCATTTTCTCGATGACCGGCCCTTCCTTGAGCTCGAAGCCGTTGCCGTTCACGCGGCTGCGGAACTCGGCCCAGATGCGGTCGTCGTCCCAGTTGGCGACGTTTTCCTTGGGGTCGCACTGGAAGTACATCCGCTGCACGGTTTCGGTGCGCTGGCTGATCAGTGCGAAGCCGTTGGACGAGTTGGCGTAGATCAGTTCGTCGGAGCTGCGCGGAGCCTCGGCCAGGATGCCGAACCAGGCGAAGGGGTATTCGTGGAAGTACCACTTGCGGTGCGCCTCGGGGATCTGGAACCGGCAGTGGCTGCGGGAGCCGTCGGCACCCACCAGGAAGTCTGCCTGGATCTCGTATTCCACGCCGTCGGAGTCGGTGAACCAGACCTTCGGCTTGCCTTCGAGGTCGTGGACGGTGGTGTCCCTGACGCTGTACCGGACGTCGCCGCCGTCGGCCGTCCTGCGCGCGGCGAGGTCCAGGAAAACGTCCGTCTGCGGGTACAGCCAGACGGACTCCCCCACCAGGTCCTTGAAGTCGACGCGGTGGCTTTCACCGTTGAAGCGCAACTCAATGCCGTCGTGCCGGTCCCCGTCCCGCAACACCCGGTCCGAGACGCCGCTGTCCACCAGCAGGTTGACCGTCCCGTGCTCCAGGATTCCGGCCCGGACCGTCTCGGAGATCTCCTTGTGGCTGCGGACTTCAATGACGGTGGACTCGATGCCGGCCTTGGCCAGCAGGTGGGACAGCATCAGCCCGGCGGGGCCGGCGCCCATGATGGCTACCTGGGTGGTGATGATCTTGCGTGCTGCCATGATTCTCTCGCTTCGTTGCGGGGCCGCTGGGGCCGGTTCGGTGCGTCTGGCTAACAGTGTGCGCCGCCAGGGGTGACCGTCGTTACATCGATTCCGTTGAATGGTTCCGGGTCAGGAGTCGGCAAGGTTCCGGGCAATGCCGCGGGCGGCTGTCTGCAGGGCGGGCACCAGCGCCTGCAGACGCATCTCGCGCAGGGGAACCACGACGCCGAGGGATGCCACCGCGCGTTGCCTGCGGCTAAGCACGGGGACGGCGATGCCCCACGTGTCCGGGTCCACGACGCCGGCCAGCTGGGCGAAGCCCTGATGGGACGTTTCGCTGAGCAGCGCGCGGATGGCGTCCCTGGTGACCTTTCCGTCGGGGTCGACGAACTGCTCCAGGTATTGCGCCTGGAGTGCCTTGTCCTGGTGCGCCATCAGCGCCAGCCCCGCAGAAGAGATGTGGACGGGCATCCGCCCGGCCACCTGGGCACGGTTGGCCACGGAACCCCGCCGGGACAGCCGCTCCACGAAGAGCGCCTCCCAGCCGTCCAGCACGGCGAAGTTCACGTTCTGGTTGAGCACCTGCTGGATGTCCTCCATGAACGGCATGGCCGCCTGGCGCAAGGCAAGGGTTGGGGACGTGCGGTTCACCAGCTCCCACAGCCGCAGCCCCGGACGCACCATGCCCTCAGGCCCCGTCTCCAGGAGTCCATGCCCCGCCAACTGCCGGACCAGCCGGTGCGTGGTGGTGAGCGGCAGGTCCGCCCGGACCGCAAGGTCGGACAGCTGGAGCGTGCTGACTTCCGGCGGAAAGGCAGAGATGAGCCGGACGATCCGGTCCACCACCGAATCGCCGGACCTCGAATTCGCCACGCAGCACCAGCTTCCGATGAATGGTTGAAGCCTCAGGGTACCGCCCGCCGCTGCAGGCGGCTAGGCCGTCGTCGTGCGTTGACGCACCCGGCGCCACGCTCCCGGGCAAGCACCACGGCAATCCCGACGGCGGCCCCGATCACCGTTTCGATGATGCGGTCCCGGAGCAGGATGCCGGGCGCCGAAGGCACCACCAGCAGCGTGGAGATCAAGGCCAGCGGGGTGACGAACACCTGGGCCAGCAGGTACTGCCGGATGATGAACATCTCCGCGCCGAACTGGCACAGCGCCATCACGAGCACTGTCTGCCATGGTTGCAGCCCCAGCAGCACGATGCCGGCCAGGATCACCAGGCCCAGCACCGTGCCGATGATCCTTTGGATTCCGCGGCGCACCCGGTGGCGGGTGGTGTGCCCCACGAGCGGAACCACGGCAGCCACCATGGCCCAGTAGTTGTGGCCGAATCCAAGCCGTTCCCCTGCCCAGGTGGCCAGTGCCCCGGCGAGCCCGGCGGCCACCAGGTAGCCAAAGCCTTCCAGCCATGCCGCCCGTTTCTCGTCCGGGGTGCGCCGGATGGGCCGGGGCCTGGCCCACGGCGTGCGGTGGCTGGGCAGCACGCGGGAGGAGAATCCGATCAGCAGGCAGAAGCCGGTAGTGAGGACGGAAACCAGCATGCCCTGCCACAGCGGGGGCTGGTTGGGGATGGAGGCAATGGCGGCGAAGGCAAAGATGTGGAACAGCGAACCCGCCGGGCGCAGCCGCAGCCACGAGATGGCAACCGAGCAGGCCCCGGCAACCACGGTGGTGGCGAGGACCAGGAGCCAGGTGGTGGGGACGTCCAGGCCCCAGGCCGCCTCCGTCCTCGCAGCGAGGGCCGCCAGGAGGATCACCAGCAACATCAGCAGCCCGGCGCGCAGCTGCAGCGCGAAGCGGATGCCGTGCGGCTCGCCGCGGCCGTAGATTCCGGTGAACGCCCCGAAGGACGCGAAGATGGCGAGGTCCAGCCTCCCCAGGAGGACCAGGATGAAGAGCGGAACGAAAACTCCCACGGCGCATCTCAGGGCAGGGTGGTGGTCCTTGTTGGCGGGAGCAATGCTGAACATCTCAGCGAGCATCTTCACGTGGCAATAGCGCCTTTCCTGCGGTACCTGGTTGGACGGGCGGCCGCGCTGACGTTCCTTCACGATCTTACGGCGCCGGCTCCGGAAACTGCCCGCCGCGTTCCCTTGAATGGAATCAGGAGGCAATGCTGCCGAAACAGCACCCGGCGATGCTTATGCCATGACGCCACGCGCACAGAATTCCCCAGCCGCCGAGCTGAGCTGTGAAGTCTGCGGCCTGATGCCCGAACCTCCCAAAACCCGCTTGACCCTGGCCAACGTGGCCGTGATGCTGCCGATCGAACTCCTGGTCCACGCCCTGGTGGTGGACACCCAGCTCCCCTACGTGGCCAAAGTCCTCGTACTGGCCGTCACCGCCACGGTCCTGGTGATCTGGGTGGCGGAGCCGTCCGCTGCCCGGATCCTGCGCGGCTGGCTGCACGCCCCCGCACTCCGCCACCGCCGGAAGCTTGGTACGGCACCGGCTCTGTGGCGGGCACGGACAGTCCTGCGCGACGAGCCGGGGTCGCTGCAGAAAGTCACCAAGGCACTGGCCCGCCTGGACACCAACATCCTCAGCATCCACGTCCATCCGGTGCCGGGCGGGGTGCTGGACGAGTTTGTCCTTGCGGCTCCCGGCTCCGTCAGCGAACGCGAGTTGCTGGAGGCCCTGCACGAATCCGGCGGCACCCGGGCGCACGTCTGGCCCACCACTGCCTTGGCTATGGCCGACGGCCAGACCAGGGCGCTGAGCCTGGCCGCCCGGATTGCCGACGCCCCGGAGGAGCTTCCCCTGGCCGTGGCGGAACTGCTGCGGGCGCGGATCCTCAGCCCGGCAGAGGCCGTCCTGGAAAAGCACGACGCCGGCACCCGCCTGAAGATCCCCACCGCCTGGCACGGGCCCATCATTTTCGTCCGGCCCGGCGAACCGTTCACGCCCGCGGAGTCCGCCCGCGCCCACCGGCTCGCAGAGCTCGCCGAGATCCTGGCGCACCGCCCGGCTGCCTCCGGTCCCAACTAGGTAGCGCTAACTGCCGTATTGAGGCCCCAAAACGGCAGTTCGCGCTACCCAGTTGGGTGCTACATCCGCAGGGTGAGGGCGGAGGGGACCATGGTCATCAGGACGTGCTTGCCCTGTCCCTCATGGTCGCCGTCCAGCTGGTAGTCGTCGTTGTGCTCCAGGCTGATCTCTACTGACTTGCCCTGGAAGTACTCCACCGCGGTGTCCTTGCCCCGTCCCTTTCCGATGATGCCTGCAAGTACGGACAGCCAGCCCAGCCGGCCGTGGTGCGGCGCCAGGACCGCGATGTCCAGCAGCCCGTCATCCATTTTGGCGTCCGGGAAGATCTCCAGGCCGCCCTGGACCTTGCCGCAGTTGCCCACCATGACGCTGCGGACGCCCCGGCGCACCACGGTTTGGCCGTCGATCACCACGGTGGCCTTCACGGGTTTGCCGGGAAGGTTGCGGATACCCGCGTCAACGTAGGCGAGCCAGCCCACCTTGTCCTTGAGGTCCTCGTTGGTGTCCGCCATGATGGTGGCGTCGTACCCCACCCCGGCCATGACAAGGAACAGCTGCTCCTCGTCGGGGTCGCTGCGGCGGGCGCGGACCACGTCGATCTTCCGCTCCGTACCGATCAGCGCACCGGCCATGGCGCCGTCGTAATCCGTGACGTCCATGCCAAGATTGCGGGCCAGCAGGTTGCCGGTACCCAGCGGCAGCAGGCCCATCGGGACGTCGCCGCCGGCAAGGACCTCGGCGACGCACCGCACGGTCCCGTCGCCGCCCGCGGCGATGACGATGTCCGCTCCCGCGGCTAGGGCGTCCTTCGCCTGGCCGACGCCCGGGTCTTCCTTGGTGGTCTCGTACCAGAGCGTCTCGCCCCAGCCGTTTTCGACGCAGTGCTTGGCCACCAGGCCCCGCACGTCGATGTCCACCGGCTTGGCGGGGTTCACGATGATGGCGGCGCGCTGAAGCGTGTTGGAGCTGTGGGTGGTCATGGTGTCCTTCGGGCGTTGATCCGGGCGGAGCGGATGATGGTGAAGATCCCCAGGGCCTCAACCGCGGCGATGACAGCAATCATCCAGTACAAACCCTGTGCCGCCACCAGAACCATGCCGAGCAGGCTGGTGGCAATGCTCACGATGACCGGCAGCAGCCAGGCGGGCCGGGACGAACGGCCCGCGGGAGGCGCGTCGGAGGTGGTCTGGGGGTCGCTCATGCGGTACGGCTCCTTGGGCTGTTTCCGGTGAATCCTGTTCCTTGCAGGCTACAGCGCCTTGACCGCCCCCAGCACCTGGGCCAGCGAGTCCTTTGCGTCTCCGAACAGCAGTGACGTCTGGGGTTCGTACAGCAGGTCGTTTTCGATCCCGGCAAATCCCGGACGCATCGAACGCTTCAGGAACACCACCTGCCGGGCATCCGCCACCTCCAGGATGGGCATGCCGTAAATCGGCGAGCCGGAGGAGGTCTTCGCCGCCGGGTTCACAACATCGTTGGCGCCCACCACCAGCGCCACGTCCGCGGTCTTGAACTCCGGGTTGATCTCACCCATCTCCTTGAGCGACTCGTAGGGCACATTCGCCTCGGCCAGGAGCACGTTCATGTGCCCCGGCATCCGCCCTGCCACCGGGTGGATGGCAAAATCGACGTCGATGCCGCGGGCCTCCAGGGCCTGCGCCAGTTCCGCCGCGGTGTGCTGCCCCTGCGCCACAGCCAGGCCGTACCCCGGGACAATGATCACGCGCTGCGCATAGCCCAGCAGCACGGCCACGTCCTCGGCGCTGGACGACCGGACAGGACGCTCGCTCACGGCGGTGGACCCCGCCGTCGAACCTCCCCGGAAGGCGCCGAAGAGGATGCCTGCCACGCTCCGGCCCATGGCCGCTGCCATGGCCCGGGTGAGGATGGTGCCCGAAGCGCCTACCAGGGTGCCGGCGACCACCAGGAGGACGTTGCCCAGGACCACGCCGGACGCGGCGACGGCCAGCCCGGTGAACGCGTTCAGGAGCGAGATGACGATGGGAACGTCGGCCCCGCCCACGGGCAGCACCAGCAGGACGCCGGCCGCCAGGCCCAGGAGCAGCAGCACCACCGCGAGCGCCGCTGAACCGGTCAGGATGACGCCGACGGCGGTGCCCACGGCGGCGAGCAGCACGGCAGCCATCACCACGGGGAGCCCGGGGAACACCACCGGGCGGGTGGTCATCAGTTCCTGCAGTTTGGCGAAGGTCACCGCGGAACCGGCAAAGGAGACGGCACCCACGAGGAGGGTGAACACGATGGCCAGCCGAACCCAGGGATCGGCCGTGTGGCTGAGTTCCAGAAGCGCCACCAGGGCAGCGGCCCCGCCGCCCACGCCGTTGAAGGCCGCCACCAGCTGCGGCATCTGCGTCATCTTCACGCCCCGGGCCACGGGCGCAGCCACCACGGTACCCACGGCAATGGAACCGAGGATCCAGGGGATGTTGTCCAGGCGCATGGACAGGAACACCGTGATGACGCCGATCAGCGCGCCGAGCGCGCCGATGAGGTTTCCCCGCCGGGCTGTCCGCGGGGAACTCAGGCCACGCAGCGCCAGGATGAAGAAGACCGCTGCGACGAGGTACAGCAGCGAGGTCCAGACGGGATCGAGGATGCTCACTTGCTGTCCGCCTTCGCCGCGGTCCTGGCAACCTCTTTCTTGGCGTGGAACATGTGGAGCATCCGGTCCGTGACCACGAACCCGCCCACCAGGTTGGCGGTGGCCAGCACCACCGCGAGGAGGGCCACGGCCAGGGCCAGGGGATCGGCGGCCTGCCCGGCCACGATGATGGCCCCCACCAGGATGATGCCGTGGATCGCGTTGGCGCCGGACATCAGGGGTGTGTGCAAGGTGCTGGACACCTTGGACACCACCTCGAAGCCAACGAACACGGCCAGGACCGTAATGGTCAGCAGGCTCATCCCGTCCATCAGAGCACCCCTTCCTGCCCGGCCCGGGTTCTGGCGCCGAGGAGTTCCGCCGTGGGCAAGTGCCGGACAGCGCCGTCGTGGGTGAGGCAGGCCCCGGCCACCACCTCATCATCGAAGTCCGGGGTCACCACGCCCTCATGGATCATGAGTGCCAGGAGGTTGGCCACGTTCTTTGCGTAGAGGCGGGAAGCGTCCGAAGCCATCGCCGAGGCGGGGTCCTTCAGGCCCACCAGCGTGACGTGCCCGGCGCCGTCGGCGGTGGGGACGGCGATGTCCTGGCCTGGTACCACGCCCTCCACGTTGCCGCCTGACTCCGCGGCGAGGTCGACGACGACCGAACCGGGGCGCATGCCCTGCACCATCTCGCGGGTCACCAGGAGCGGGGCGCGCCTGCCGGGGACTGCCGCCGTCGTAATCAGCACGTCCGACTGTGCGACGTGCGGTGCCAGCAGCTGCCGCTGTCGCGTGCCGGCATCGGAGCTGAGCTGGCGGGCGTACCCGCCCGCAGCCTCCGCTGTTTCGAGGTCCAGCCGGATGAAAGTGCCGCCCATGGAGGCCACCTCGTCCGCGGAGGCGGGGCGGATGTCGTTGGCGAAGACGCGGGCGCCCAGGCGTTTGGCGGTGCCGATGGCCTGCAGGCCGGCCACGCCGGCACCGAGCACCAGGACGCGGGCCGGCGGAACAGTGCCGGCGGCGGTCATGTACAGGGGAAAGAACCTGGGCAGCCGGATGGCTGCTTCCAGGACGCAGCGGTAGCCGGCCACCAGGGCCTGCGAGCTGAGCGCGTCCATGGACTGGGCGCGGGAGATGCGGGGCACGAGTTCGAGGGCGAACGCCGTGACGCCTGCCTCGGCGAGCGCCTCCACCGTGGGCAGTTCGGACGACGGCGATGCAAGCCCCACGGTCACCGCTCCCCGCTTCAGGGACCTGGCGGTGTCCGGGTCGAGGGGGCGGACGTGGGCCAGGGCGTCCAGCCGGGCAAGGTCCAGCCCAGGGACCACCTGCGCCCCGGCCTGCCGGTAGTCGTGGTCAGGATGTCCGGCGGCGGAACCCGCGCCTTCCTCCAGCAGGACTTCCGCGCCCAGGGCGGTCAGTTGCTTGACGGTTTCCGGCGTGGCTGCAACACGCCATTCACCGTCCCGGCGTTCCCGCGGAATGCCCAGTTTCACCCGCTGACTCCCCTCGCAGACAAGTGCGGCGGCGGCCTGCGAAGCCGGGTCCCGGAATTTGTCCGGAGACGGGACCTTCGCGGAGCGGCGCTGCTGCACGTAGTTGGCTAGAGTCTATGGCCCGCACTGCTGCGGCGGGAGTGGGTCGGCCGGCTTGGATGGGAAACAGTTACATTAGGCGCTTCGCCGCTGATGCGGGCGGGACGGCCCGCCGCCAGCCAGCCGGTAGGAATCCTGGAGCAGTTCCCCGAGGAGCCGGGCGTCGATCCGGTCAAGCCGCACCAGCACTAATTGGGGTGAACGCTCGTGGTGGGGTGTCCAGAAGTAGGTGTCCGGCTCGGTCCCGGCCAGCGCCTCCCGCTCCTCCGTCTTGACCGTGAGGACACCGGGTTCCCAGATCCGGGCCATCAGGGTCCTCGCAAACCACGCCGGCTGGCCCCAGCTCAGCCGCTCGGTGACACCTGGCAGCGCGAGCGCGGCTTCCCGGACATCATCTTCCGTGACCACCCTTTATCCCCGGGCGCCGAGATCTGCTGAGACCAGTTTGGCCGTGGCCACGATCTCGCGGGCAATCGAGGCCAGGTAGGCATCCCTGTCCGGCTGGGCGGCGACGGACTGCGCCTGCAGGGAGACGTTGACGGCGGCCACTACCTTCGTGGGTCCGTCGTAGACCGGGGCCGCAACGGACATCAGCCCCAGTTCCAGCTCCTGGTCCAGCAGGCACCAGCCCTGGGCCCGGACCGTCTCCAGCTCTGCCAGCAGTTCCGGAACGGTTCCCAGGCCCCGCGGAGTAAGGGGTTTGATGTCAGCCGCGGACAGGTAGGCGTCCAGTTCTGCCGGCGGAAGATGTGCGAGCAGGACCCTGCCCATAGAGGTGGCGTAGGCCGGGAAGCGGGTGCCCACGGTGATGCCGATGGTCATGATCCGGCGGGTGGTCACCCGGGCGATGTAGGCGATGTCGGTGCCGTCCAGCACGGCCGCGGAGGTGGATTCGCCGAGCTTCAGCGAGAGCTCCTCAAGGTGCGGCTGCGCGAGCTGGGGCAGCGAAAGCCCGGAGAGGTACGCGTAACCGAGCTGCAGGACCTTGGCGGTGAGCGCGAACGTCTTGCCGTCTGTCCGCACGTAGCCCAGCTCCACCAGGGTGTGCAGGAACCGCCGCGCCGTGGCCCGGGTCAGGTCAGTCCTGCCGGCCACTTCCGTCAGGGTCATCACCGGATGGTCGGTGTCGAACGCGCGGATCACGGCCAGCCCGCGCGCCAGCGACTGTACGTACTGGTCGCTGGCTTGCGGGGCGCCCGCTACTGCTGCTTCGGTCATGGTTACCAATCCTAGGGCCGCCGGGTTTCGACGGGCTCAACCAGCGGCTGGAGCGGCCTTGAGCGGGACGGGGACGAGTTCCTGGAGTTCCTCGAGGGTGCAGCCGAAGGTTTCGCGGACGCTGACGCCCTCGGGTCCGGTGAGGAACACTGCCTTGTCCGTGTAGACCCGGGTCACGCAGCCCACGCCGGTGAGCGGGTAGGTGCAGGACTCCACGATCTTGGACGCGCCCTCGCGGGTCAGCAGGGTCATCATGACGAACACATCCTTGGCCCCGGTCGCCAGGTCCATGGCACCGCCGACCGCGGGGATCGCGCCGGGCGCGCCGGTGTGCCAGTTGGCGAGGTCACCGGTGACGGAGACCTGGAACGCGCCCAGGACGCAGATGTCCAGGTGCCCGCCACGCATCATCGCGAAGGAGTCGGCGTGGTGGAAGTACGAGGCTCCGGGGAGTTCGGTGACGGGGATCTTGCCGGCGTTGATCAGGTCGCCGTCGATTTCGTCACCCTGCGCTTCTGGTCCCATGCCGAGCATCCCGTTCTCCGTGTGGAGGGTGATGTCCTGTTCAGCGGTGAGGTAGTTGGACACCAGGGTGGGCTGGCCGATCCCAAGGTTCACGAAGGACCCGGGGGCGATGTCGCGGGCCACCAGGCGGGCCAGGTCGTCGCGCCCCAGCGGGGTGGCGGAGGTCTGGAGGGACGTTGCGATGCTCATGTCAGGCCGCCTTCTCGGTGGTGCCCGCCGGGATGCGGACAATGGTGTTGACGTAGATGCCGGGGGTGACCACGGTCTCCGGGTCCAGCGACCCGGCGGGGACGATCTCGGACACCTGCACGATAGTCTGCTTCGCTGCGGCGGCCATGATGGGGCCGAAATTCCGGGCGGTCTTGCGGTAGACCAGGTTGCCCTTGCCGTCGGCCTTGAGTGCCTTGATCAGGGCGACGTCGGCGTGGATGGGCGTTTCGAAGACCTGGCCGCGGCCGTCGATGATGCGGGTTTCCTTGCCTTCGGCCAGCATGGTGCCGTACCCCGTGGGGGTGAAGAATCCGCCGATGCCGGCACCGGCGGCGCGGATCCGCTCGGCCAGGTTGCCCTGCGGCACCAGTTCCAGCTCGATTTCGCCGGCTTTGTACTTGGCGTCGAAGTGCCAGGAGTCGGACTGCCGCGGGAAGGAACAGATCATTTTCCGCACCCGGCCTTCCTTGATCAGCAGGGCAAGGCCCTGGTCGCCCTGGCCGGCGTTGTTGTTCACCACGGTCAGGTCCGTGGCGCCGCAGTCCATCAGCGCATCGATCAGTTCGAACGGCTGCCCGGCGTTGCCGAAACCGCCGATCATCACCGTGGAGCCGTCCTTGATGCCGGCCACGGCCTCGTTTACGGAGTCAACAAAAGTCAGCATTGCCTAGCCCTTCACGCCAGTAGTTACGTTTTCGAGCACCACGGCCAGGCCTTGCCCGACGCCGATGCAGATCGCCGCGACGCCCCAGCGCTCCCCGGAGGCCTGCAGCGACCGGGCAAGGGTGCCCAGGATCCGGGTTCCGGACGCGCCCAGCGGGTGGCCCATGGCGATGGCGCCGCCGTGCCGGTTCACGATCGAGGGGTCGATGCCCCAGGCGTTGATGCAGGCCAGGGACTGCGCGGCGAACGCTTCGTTAAGTTCGACGGCGCCCACCTGGTCCCAGCCGATGCCCGCCTTGGCGAGGGCCTTGTTCGCCGCCTCCACCGGGGCGAACCCGAAGTACTGCGGATCGTTGCCGTGCGCACCACGCCCGGCAATGCGGGCCAGCGGTTCGAGCCCCAGCAGCCCGGCGGCAGCCTCGGACCCCACCCAGGCCGCGGAGGCGCCGTCGGACAGCGGGGAAGCGTTGCCGGCCGTGACCGTGCCGCCCACCTCTGCGCCCTCGGGCTCTGAACGGAACACCGTCTTCAAGGCAGCCAGCTTCTCAGCCGTGGAACCGGGACGGATGCCCTCGTCCCGCACCAGGTCCGTGCCCGGAACCGGGGCCACCAGGTTGTCGTAGAACCCCTCGTCCCACGCGGCGGCGGACAGGTTGTGCGAGTTCGCGGCGAACTCATCCTGCGCTTCCCGGGTCACCCCGTATTTTTCACGGAGCCTTTCGGTGGCCTCACCGAGGGAGATGGTCCACTCCTTGGGCATCGCCTTGTTCACCAGGCGCCAGCCCAGGGTTGTGGAGGCCAGGGTCATGTCCCCGGCCGGGTAGGGCTTGTCCGTCTTGGGCAGCACCCACGGCGCACGGGACATCGACTCCGCGCCGCCCACCAGCACCAGGTCCGCGTCGCCGGCGTTGATCTGGCGGGAGGCGATGATCGCGGCATCCAGGGACGAGCCGCAGAGCCGGTTCACCGTGGTGCCCGGGATCGAAACGGGCAGCCCGGCCAGCAAAGTGCCCATCCGGGCGATGTTGCGGTTTTCCTCGCCGGCGCCGTTGGCGTTGCCAAAGACCACCTCGTCGATCCGCTGCGGATCCAGTCCCGGAGCCCGCTTCACGGACTCCCGGATCACATGGGCTGCAAGGTCGTCCGGGCGGACGGCGGCGAGGCCGGAGCCGAACTTGCCGAAAGGGGTGCGCACGGCGTCGTACACAAAAGCCTGGTTCATGACTGTTCCTCTGATTCTGTCCGTTCCCCAACTAGGTCGCAGTAAGTGTCGTTATGAGGGCTCAAAACGACACTTAGTGCTACCTAGTTGGGTGGGGTGTGGGTGTCTGTGGCCGCGGGTGCGGTGTCCATGTCGCGGAACACCTGCTGGGCCGTTTTGAAGGCGGTGTTGGCGGAGGGGACCCCGCAGTAAATGGCGGTCTGGAGCAGGATTTCCTTGATCTCATCCCGGCTCAGGCCGTTGGTGAGGGCAGCGCGGATGTGCATGGCGAGCTCTTCCCAGTGCCCGTGCGCCACCATGGCGGTGATGGTGACGGCGGACCGCATCTGCCGGGAAAGGCCGGGCCGGGTCCAGATGCCGCCCCACGCGATCCGGGTGATCATGTCCTGGAAGTCGTCGGTGAATTCGTCCTTGTTGGCGTTGGCGCGGTCCACGTGCGCATCGCCCAGGACTTCGCGGCGGACCACCATGCCGCCGTCGTAGATCTCCTGGCCGGTGGCACCCGGCTGGACAACACCATGCCGCTCCATGCCGCTCATTTCGCGGCCGCCCGGGACTCGGTCCAGGAGATGAGGTTGCGGAGCAGGTCGGCCACGTGCCCGGGGGCTTCGAACGGGGCCAGGTGGGCCACGCCGCTTAGGGTCGCGGCGTTGGCGATGCCCCCGCCGGCGGTGATGCCCGCGGCAATTTCCTCCGCGAACGACGGCGGCGCAACAGTATCGTCCGCACCGGCCAGGGCCTGCGTGGGGACGCGGATGCTGCCGAGGTCTGCGCGGACATCAAAGGCGGCCAGGGCTTCGCAGCAGAACGCGTAGCTGAAGCGGTCGGCGTCGCGCAGGGCGTGCAGGAGGCGGCTGCTCCGGGCCGGTTCGCGGTCCATGAACCCCTTCGCGAACCAGCGCTCGGCCGAGCCCTGGATCATCACGGGGGTACCCTGGGTGCGGACCGTTTCGGCGCGTTCCAGCCAGCCTTCGGGAGTGCCGAGCTTGGCTCCGGAGCACTGCACGGAGAGGCTCTTGAGACGCTCGCCGTGCTTGATGCCGAGCTGCAGCCCGGTGGCACCGCCCAGGGAAACCCCGGCGTAGTGGAAGGCGGCGCCGGGGGCGATGGAGTCCACGAGGTCCACCACAGCGTCCGCGAGGTCGGCTACGGTGAAGGTTTCGGTTGCGGCCGGCGAGACGCCGTGGCCGGGAAGGTCCCAGGCCACCACGTCGTAATCGGTACCGAGCAGGGTGGCCGCCTCGGTCCACAGGAGGGTGGAGGTGCCGAGGGATGGTCCCGCGACCAGCAGCGGCCTCTCGCCCAGCGCGCGTTGCGGGGACAGCAGCACTGCCTTCAGTGTGGGTTTAGCCACGGTTGGCTCCGTTCGGGGTAGCGGTTGCAAAATCGGCGTAGGCGGCCAGGATGCGGCGTGAGATCCCGCCGGCCTCGCCCAGGTAGCTGGCGGGATCCAGGAGTTCGTCCAGCCGGAGGTCGGGAAGCAGCCCGGCGGGCACGGCCTCGCGGAGCAGTTTGCGGTAGGTGGCGCCCTGTTCCGCCGAGGGTGCCTGGAGGGTCCGGTCCACCACGTCCTGGAGCTGCTGCTTGCCGGTGCGGCCGTCCTTCTCCTCGAGCAGGGGTGAGACCGCGGCGCTGACGCCCTCGGCCAGCAGCAGCGGACCGGCGAGGTCCAGATTGCGGCGCATGGCTTCCGGGAAGACCTGCAGCCCTTCGGTGAGCTCCCGGAGGTGGCCGGCAGCGCCGAGGGTGAGGGCGAGGAGATGCCGGAGTGCGGGCCATTCGGTGTGCCACGCACCGTCGGGGCGTTCGTCGTTGAAGTTTGCGGCGGCGAGGTGCAGCTGTGCCACCAGCTGCGGTCCCTGCAGCGCCGCGCTGCGAACCAGCACGGACAGCACGGGGTTCTGCTTCTGCGGCATGGCGGAGGAGACGCCGCGGCCCGCAGCCCGCGGCTCGGCCAGCTCGGCCACCTCCGGCCTGCTCAGGAACAGCACGTCCGCCGCGATCTTGCCGAAGGCGTCCAGCACCGACGCCAGGGCATGTCCCAGTGAGGTGACGGCCAGCCGGTTGGTGTGCCACGGCGCGGGAGCGGCGGCGAGGCCCAGCTGGGAGGCAAGCGATTCGGCGAGGGTGAACGGTGTGGCGGGGGAATCGGCGGTCAGGACGGTGCCGGCGGCCAGCGTTCCCGCCGCGCCGCCGAACTGGACCGGAAGCTCCAGGTTTTCCAGCTGGCGGCCGGCCGCAGCCACGCCCTGGAACCATTGGGCGGCCCGGAGCCCGAACGTGAACGGCAGCGAGTGCTGCGTCAGGCTCCTGCCCACGCACAGCGTATCCGCATGCTGTTCCGCCAGGGCGGCGAGCGCCGCCGTCGTCCGCTTCACGTCCGCGAGCACCGCCCCCACGGTGGTGTGGGCCATCAGCATCAGCGCGGTGTCCAGCACGTCCTGGCTGGTCAGCGAGGTGTGCACAGCCTTCCCCGCACCGATGCCCTCCGTGTCCAGCGCCGTTACGTGCTTGCGGAGGTCGGACAGCAGGGGGATCACGGGGTTCCCGCCGCCCTGGGCGCGGAGCGCCACATCGGCCAGGTCGTAGCGTCCCGCCTCAGCAGCGGAGGCCACGACGGCGGCGGATCCGGCGGGCGCCAGGCCCGCCTTTTCCAGCACCGCGGCCCAGCCGGACTCGACGGCGAGAATCGCCGCCAGCACCGGGCGGTCCCCGGTCAGCGCAGCCACCAGGGGCGACGCCGAGACAGGGCTCAGGAGTCCGGCGTCGCCACCGGCACCGCTTCCGAAGCTGGCAGGGACGCCGCTGGTCACTGGAAGTCCAGGAAGACTGTTTCGCCCTCACCCTGGAGGCGGATGTCAAAGGTCAGTCCGCCGTCGGGATCCCGCCGGGCGATCAAGGTCTTCCGGCGCTCCGGCTCAAGCGAGGCCAGCAGCGGGTCCTTGGCCAGGGCCTCCTGGTCCTCCGGCAGGTAGATGCGGGTGAAGAGCCGGTTGGTGAGGCCGCGGGCAAAGATGGCCACCGAGATGAACGGCGCGGCGCCCGGCGAGGTGGGGCCGGGGTTGACCGTGGTGAACGTGTACACGCCGGAGTAACCTACGGCGCCGCGGCCCCAGCCCGTGAAGGAGTACCCGTCACGGTGGAACGAACCGGTCTTCTGGACGATGTTGCCCTGGGCGTCGGGCTGCCAGATCTCCAGGATGGCGTCCGGCACTGTCTCCCCGGCGCCGTCGTACACGGTGCCCTGGAGGCGGATGGAGCCGGGCGAGCCGGGGGCGAGGAGTTCGTTGTCCTTTTCGAACGGCAGGGCGTACCCATAGAACGGGCCTACGGTCTGGCCGGGCGTGGGGACAAGCTGCGTGGTCTGGTTGCTCATGTTCCTATTCCTCGTCACCCTCTGCGCCCAGCGCTTCGTTCTCGGTCCAGGTCCGCTTGGGCCCGGTCAGGACGATGTCCCAGTTGTAGCCCAGCGCCCATTCGGGCTCGGTGAGGCTGTGGTCATAGTTGGCCACCAGCCGGTCGCGGGCGTCCTGGTCCACGATGGTCTGGTAGATGGGGTCCAGCGGGAACAGCTGGTCCCCGGGGAAGTACATCTGGGTGATGATGCGCTGGGTGAACTCGGTGCCGAACAGCGAGAAGTGGATGTGCGCGGGACGCCAGGCGTTCAGGTGGTTCTTCCACGGGTAGGCGCCGGGCTTGATGGTGGTGAACCGGTAGGAGCCGTCCGGACCGGTGATGCAACGGCCGATGCCGGTGAAGTTGGGGTCGATTGGCGCGGGGTGCTGGTCCCGCTTGTGGATATAGCGGCCGGAGGCGTTGGCCTGCCAGATTTCCACCAGCTGCCCGGCTACCGGGCGGCCGTCGCCGTCCAGGACCTTGCCCGCGACGATGATCCGCTCGCCCTGGGGTTCGCCGTTGTGCTGGATGGTGAGGTCCGATTCCAGCGCGTGCACGTCCTGGTGCCCGAAGGCCGGCGAGTACAGCTCGATGGTTTCCGGGTCCGCGTGGTGCAGGCTCTTGGTGGGGTGGCGCAGGATGCTGCTGCGGTATGGCGGGTAGTCCAGGCGGGGCTGGGTCTCGGCCGGGGCACCGTCTTTGAGTGCCCGCTTGTAGGCGTCGGCCAGGCCGTTGATCTCGTCGCTGAGGTCCTGCTGTGTTTCCACGGCGCGGTCCAGCTGCGCGTGTCCTGCCTTGGGTTCGGCAGCCGGTACAAGCTCGTCCGTCTGCGCGGTTGTTTCGTGCGGCACGGCTGGCTCCTTTCTGGTGTTCGGTCTTGTTTTGGAAGGTGTGCGGTGGTCAGTGCCGCTGGGGGGACGTGTGCTGGCGGTGGTCGTACTGGACGGCATGCCGGACCGGGGCGTTGGGGGCCCCGTACCCGTCGTAGTTGCCGCGGCGCTCCACCATCTCGAAGAACACGCTGCCCACGGTGGCGGTGTAGAAGTGCAGAAATTCCCCGCTGGCATCGCGGTCGTACAGGAGGTTGAGTTCCTGCAGGGTGGCCAGGAACCCGGGTTCCAGGTCGAACCGGGCATCGAGGTCCTCGTAATAGTTGGCCGGAATCTGCAGGAACTCCAGGCCCCGCTCCCGGGCGGCCCGGGCGGTGGCCACGAGGTTGTCCACGGCGAAGGCGATGTGTTCCTGGTAGGTTTTCCGGACTTCGCTCTGCGCCTGCTGCGCCGGTGCCAGGTTCAGCACCAGCCGCACGGCGCCGTCGGTGGTCTGCATGACCTGCGAGCGGACCAGCCCGCTGGGGCTGGGAACCTCGGCGAAGGGCTGCGGTTCCAGGGCCAGGGCGCTGGTGTAGAAGAGCACGGCTTCGTCAAAGTGCTGCCACGGCTGCGCCAGGTTGACGTGGTCGATGACGGCGCCGGCTCCGCTCGAGGAGCGCTCCAGGCCCTCGCCGAGCTCACCGGCCTGCCCGAATTCCGCAGTCCAGGTGGCGGTGCCGTCCGGGCTGCCCTGGCACAGGAAGATTTCGGTGGAGTCCGGGGCCGAGATGCCCTGGAACACTTCCTCGTCGGCCTGGACCTTGCGGGCCACCACCGGCGCCTTGAGCTGCTGGGCCCGGGCGGAGGCAATGACCGGGGAATCGACGTCGAAGCCTAGCGCGGCGATGGCGGGTTCGGCATGCGAGGCCGCCTGCTCGTTGATGATCACGCGGGCCTGGCCCATGGTCCAGAGCTGGACGTCCTTGGTGCGGTGCCGGCCCTCGAATGCGAAACCGAGCTGGCCCAGGAGCTTTTCGAGCTGCGCGGTATCGTCCGCCTTCACCTCGGCGAAGTTGAAGCCGGCCGGTTCGTTCACCTTGGGCAGGGTGGCCAGTTCCATGGGATACCGACGGCGGATGGCGGCACTGCCGCCCCCTTCGGCTTCGGCCGTGGCGGCGAGCCATTTGGCGCTTTGTTCCTCCAGCCAGATCAGCGAGCGCATGGCGTCCACGGCGGTACGTTCGACATCGGACTGGCGGAAGACGTCGTTGAAGACCTCCAGGGAGACCGGGCCGGTGTAGCCGGCGCGGACCACGTGGCCCATGAATTTGGCGAGCTCGAACTGGCCCTCGCCCGGAAACACGCGGTAGTGGCGGCTCCAGGAGAGCACGTCCATAGTGAGTTTCGGGGCATCTGCCACCTGGACGAAGAAGATCTTGTCCGCGTTGATGTCCTCGATGGGCGCCGTATCCCAGTCGCGGGACAGGATGTGGAAGGAGTCTAGGCAGGTCCCAAGGTTGGGATGGTCCACCATCTCCACCAGGCGGTAGGCGTGCTCGTAGTCGTTGACGTACTTGCCCCAGGCCAATGCTTCGTAGGCCACTTTGATACCGTGGTCGCCGGCCAGCTCGGCAAGCTGCGCCAACTGGGAGGCCCTGAGTCCGTCGTCGTCAATGGTTGCCGTGGCAACGTTGGAGCAGACCAGGATGGTGTCCATGCCAAGGCGGGACATCAGCCCGAATTTTGCCTCGGCCCGCCGGAGGTTGGCCTTGAGCAGGTCCGGGGTGACGCCGTCGAAATCGCGGAACGGCTGGTAGAGGTCAAGCCCCATGCCCAGGTCCGCCGCCATCTTGCAGACGTCCTCGGGACCCAGGGTGGAGGTGACCAGGTCCTGCTCAAAGATCTCGATGCCGTCGAACCCGGCAATCGCGCAGGCCTGCATCTTTTCCTTCAGCGTGCCGGAGAGGCAGACGGTGGCGATTCCGGTGCGCATCAGGCTGCCACCTCCTCGGCGGCCACGAGTTCCAGGAAATGCGAGCGCATGCGTTCCGGATCCGGTTCCAGTCCGGTGAAGATCCGGAAGGCGTCGGCGGCCTGGCCCACTGCCATCCGGCCTCCGTCCAGCACGGCGCAGCCCTTGGCCCGGGCGCCCCGGACCAGTTCGGTGTCGATGGGGCGGTAGACGATGTCCGCAACCCAGTGCCGGGCTTCCAGCAGGCCAAGGTCCAGCGGGACGCCGGGGTGCGCGGCCATGCCTACGGGGGTGCAGTGCACCAGGCCGTCGGTGAGCGGCATCAGCTGCGGCAGCTCCGCCGTCGTATGGGCTGTGACGGTGCTGTCCGGGAAGAAACCGGCGAGTTCGGCGGCGCGCTCGGCGGCGCGCTCAGGAGCCACGTCCACCAGGTCGAGTGCCTTGACGCCGGCGGAGAGCAGGGCGTAGGCGACGGCTGAACCGGCACCGCCGGCACCGAGCTGGACCACGCGGTCCAGCTTCGCGCCGGGCAGGCCGGAGGCGAGGGCGGCGCCGAAGCCGGAGAAGTCGGTGTTGTGGCCGATGAAGCGGCCGTCCTCGATCACCACGGTGTTGACGGCGCCAAGCTTCAGGGCGTCCGGGGAGATGACATCCAGGTACTGCAGGACCAGCTGCTTGCAGGGGTGGGTGATGTTCAGTCCGTTGAAGCCGAGGGTGCGGGCGTTCTGGAGCAGCTGGCCGACGGATTCGCCCGGCAGGCCGAGTTCCAGGAGGTCGATGGGGCGGTAAAGGTAGCGCAGGCCCTGCACATCACCTTCGCGTTCGTGCATGTAGGGGGTGAGTGACGGCGTCACGCCATCGCCGACCAGTCCCACGAGATAGGACTCAGTTCGATTACTCATCCGTGCAGCTCCTTTGGTAACGGCACCGGAAGCGTAGGTCCGCGCGTGGCGGAAGGTGCGGTTCCGGTGTTGGAAATAACAGTACAACAATTGTTCATCTATCGCACTAGTGTTCGTAATGCGAACAGTTAGCGTTGCGGCAGCCGTGCGGCCAGCTCCGCGGCAGCGTCCTGCAGCAGCGGCACGTGCGCTTCCAGTGCCTCCAGGCTCAGGCGGAAGACCGGAACCGCAGTGGCCAGGGAGGCAAAGGCATGGCCCTGGCCGTTCAGCAGGGGCACGGCAACGGCGCGCATGCCGGCCTCGTTCTCCTCGTCCATCACTGCATAACCCCGGCGGCGCGTGCGTTCAATCTCGTCGCGGAACAGCTGCCTGTCGGTGATGGATTTGTCGGTGAGTGCCTCCAGCGGCAGCTCCGCCAGCAGCCGCTCGCGCTCCGCATCCTCCGCGAAAGCCACCAGGGCCTTGCCCACGGCGGTGGTGGAGAGGGAGCCCAGATGCCCGGGGTCGGAGGTGACGCGGAAAATCTGCGGGCCGTCCACCTTGTTGACGGTGAGGTGGTGGTTCCCGTCGCGGACGCTCAGAATGGTCGCCTCGCCCGTCTGCTCGGTCACGCGCCGCAGCACGGGCATGGCCGTGCCGGCAAAGCCGTGGTGGTTTGAAACCCGCTGTCCCAGCTGGAAGATCCGCAGCCCAAGATGGTAGCGGCGGCCATCGGGTTCATAATCCACGAACCCGTCCCGGGCCAGCGAGCCAAGGAGCCGGTAGGTGGTGCTGAACGGCAGCTCCGCGCGGCGTGAAATCTCCGCCGCGCTGGCGCCCCGGGGCTCATCCCCCAGGAGGACCAGGAGGCTCAGGGCCTTGCCCACCATGTCAGTACGGTCGGCCTTTTTCCCTGCCGCCCCGGACTCGCCGGCTTCAGCGGGAACATCATCGGCCACTGTGGTTTGGTTCACACTCATAACTCGATGTTGCCACAATGTGAGAGCTATTTCTAGATCGTGATTATTTTCTTGACAGGTGACAGTCCTCACAGCCATCATTGCTGTATCGCACAAGCAGCTCTCACCATGCGGCTACTTGTCCCGGATCTACTGTTCGATCCAGCGCATAGCGCGCCCCCCGCCCGCACCCAGGCGGCTGCGACCAAGTTTTAATTCGCGACAATGTCGTCACACAAAGGAACTCCATGAGCCAGACACTTCCGTCCGCCGGAGCGGGCACCGCCACCCATGGCGGGACGCCCAAGAAGGCGGCCCTCGCCAGCTTCCTGGGCAGCGCCGTCGAATACTACGACTTCTTCATCTTCGGCTCCGCAGCCGCGCTGATCTTCCCCACCGTCTTCTTCCCGGACGCTGATGCCAACGCCGCCATCATGTCCTTTGCAACCTTTGGTTTCGCCTACGTGGCCCGCCCTGTGGGCGCCGTGATCCTGGGCCACTTCGGCGACCGGGTGGGCCGGCGGAAAGTCCTGATGTTCACCCTGCTGCTCATGGGTGCCTCCACGTTCCTCATCGGCTGCCTGCCCGACTTCAACACCGTGGGCTGGTGGGCTCCGGCACTGCTGGTGCTGGCGCGGCTCTGCCAGGGCCTTTCCGCCGCCGGCGAGCAGGCCGGCGCGTCCTCCATGACCCTTGAGCACGCCCCGGACAACCGCCGCTCCTTCTTCACCTCCTGGACCCTCACCGGCACCCAGGGCGGCCAGATCCTCGCAGCCCTGGTCTTCATCCCCGTCCTCGCCCTCCCGGACGAGATCAAGTACGGCATCGGCTGGCGCATCCCGTTCTGGCTCAGCGCCGTCGTGGTGGTTGTTGCCTTCTTCATCCGCCGCACCCTGCACGAGCCCCCCGCGTTCGAGGAAGCCCAGAAGTCCGCCCAGATTTCCAAGCTCCCCGTGGCCGACCTCCTCAAGGCCCACTGGCGCGACGTCCTGCGCGTTATCTGCTGTGCCTTCATCGCCGCCGTTTCCACCGTGTTCGGCACCCTCGCCATCAGCTACGCCAAGACCGTTGCCGGCGTTGACGGCACCACCACCCTCTGGCTCGTGGTGGGCGCCAACCTGGTGGCCCTGGGCACCCAGCCACTGTTCGGCATGCTGGCGGACAAGATCGGACGCAAGCCGGTGTTCATCTACGGCGCGCTCTCCAGCGCTGCCCTCACCCCGCTATTCCTGCTCAGCCTCGAATCAGGCAGCGTCCCCCTGATGTTCCTCGCCGCCATCGGCTTCTTCTCCTGCGGTTACGCCGCCTCCAACGCCGTCTGGCCGTCCTTCTACGCCGAGATGTTCAGCACCAAGGTCCGCTTCTCCGGACTGGCCATCGGCACCCAGCTGGGCTTCCTGATGGCAGGCTTCGCACCGGCCATCGTTGCAGCCATGGGCGGCATCAAGCCCGGCGGCTGGGTCCAGATCAGCGTCTTCACCGCCGTCATCTGCTCCATCGCGGCCATCTCGGCCCTGACTGCCAAGGAAACCTTCAAGGTTCCCACCCAGCAGCTCGGCCTGAAGTAGGCCGCGGGCGCGCACCTTCCCGCCCGGTTGCTTTTTGAAAGCCCGCCGTTCCGCCTGCACTGGCCCAGGAACGGCGGGCTTTCGCGTGTCCGGGCCGCCGGCCGGGTGGGTACCAACCGGGCAGGAAGGTACGACGACGGGTGGCAGCCGGAGCCGCGGCACACCTTCCCGCCGCTGAACAGGTACTTCATCAATTCTCGAATTAGAGGCAGGGAAGGCTACCCTAAGTAGTCCCCTCTTTTTCCTGCCCTCCCCCGGGCAGCCCTGCTAGGCGGTTTCTGTGCGTTCCTTCCTTCGTCCCCGCGTCCTTGTGGCAGCCCTGGCCACCCTTACGCTGGCCGGCTGCGGCTTCAGCGGCAACCAGGCCCAGCCTGCGCAGAGCACCGCAGCAGCGGACACCAGCCAGCGGATTGTGGTGGACAACTTCCGGGCACCGGTAGCCAACTGGGCCGTCGAATCCGACGCCGCCTACATCCTTTCCCTCTCCGGCTGCCTCGAAACCCTCACCAAATACGACCAGGCCGAGGGCAAAGTAGTTCCCTTCCTGGCCACAGAGTGGAAGCAGACCTCCCCGCTGGACTGGGACTTCAGCATCCGGCAGGACGTTTCCTTCCAGGACGGCAGCGCACTCACCGCGGAGTCCGTGGTGGCCGCACTGAACCACGTCCTGGACGCAAAGGTGCCCGCCCGCGCCTTCAACCGCACCATGATCAGCAGCGTCACCGCGCTGGACGCCACCACCGTCCGGGTGAGCACCCCCGCCGAGAACCCCCTGGTCCCGTACCGCCTGGCCAGCGTCAACACCGGCATCCTGGCTCCCGCTGCCTACAAGGACGCCGAAGTGAACCCGTTCGGCCACTGCACCGGCCCCTTCACCCCGGTGTCCGAAAAGGCCAAGCAGTCGCTGACGCTGGACCGCAACGAAAACTACTGGGGCGGCGACGTCCAGCTGGCCGGCGCAGAAATCAGGTTCATCACCAACGGCGCCACCCGCGCCGCCCAGGTGCAGACGGGCGAAGCGGATATCTCCCTGTCCATTCCCGTGGCCAGCCTCGCCGCCCTGAAAAGCGCTCCCGGCGTCACTGTGCTGGGCGCCGATTCGCCGCGCACCGCCACGCTGTACATGAACAACGGCCGCGCGCCGCTGGACAACGTTGACGTCCGCAAGGCGATCCGGGACTCCCTGGACCTGGATGCCCTGGCTGCAAGCGTCTACGAAGGCGCTGCCCTTCCCGCCACCGGTCCGTTCGCGCCGTCCGAGCCCTGGGCCGGCGAAGACCAGGAGAAGCACAAGCAGGATCTCGACGAAGCCCGCAAGCTGCTGGCGTCCGCCGGCTACACCGCGGACCGTCCATTGGAAATCATCGCCATCGTGGAGCGCGCGGAATTCGCCGACGTTGCCGCGGTCATCCAGGAGAACCTGAAGAACATCGGCATCCCGCTGTCCATCCAGGCCAAGGAATACGCCTCGGCGGAACCGGACGTCATGGCCGGCAACTACGACATGCTGCTCAGCCAGCGGAACCGGCTGATCGACATCGCGGACCCCATCGGCTTCCTCACCGCGGACTACACCTGCAAGGGCACCTACAACCTGAGCCACTTCTGCGACGCGGAGTACGACAGGATCATCGCCGAAGCTGCCACAACCATTGATGCCAACGAACGCTACAAGCTGTACGCGGAAGCAGGCCGGATCCTCAAGGACAAGGCGGTCAACGCCTGGCTCGTGAACGAACAGGCCACCGACGCGGTCCGCACCAACGTCCTCTCCTACGTCCAGGACCCGCTGTCCCGCTACGTCCTGACTGCGAACACAGCAAAGTCCGCCTCCTAGTCCTCCGGGATACACCGCATGCTGCAGTTCATCACCAAACGGACCGCCACCCTGCTGGCCGCCGTTGCCGTGTCCTCCTTTGCGGTGTTCCTGATCCCCTACGTCACCCCGGGCGATCCTGTCCGGAAGATCATCCGCTCGCGGGTGGCGGGGGATGCGGTGGATGAGTCGGCTGTCCGGGGCCTCGCCGAGAGCCTGGGCCTGAACGACCCCCTGGCCGCGCAGTACTTCCGCTGGCTGGGCGATTTCTTCACCGGCGACATGGGGCTGTCCTTTGTCAGCCGGACTCCCGTGGCGGAGCAGGTGCTGCCGGCACTGACCGTCACGTTGAGCCTGGTGGCCATGTCGCTGGCGCTGGCCGCGGCGGTGGCCCTTCCGCTCGGCATCATCTCCGGGCTCCGGCCGGGCAGCATGGCGGACAAGGCGATTACCGCCGTCACCCAGGCCTTCATTGCGATGCCGGAATACTGGGTGGCGCCCGTCCTGGTCCTGGTGTTCGCCCTCAAGCTGTCCGTGCTGCCCACCGCCGGCTGGAACGACCTCTCATCGGCTGTGCTTCCGGCCCTGACCCTGGCCCTGCGGCCCATCAGCTTTTTCACCTCCGCGGTCCGCGCCGGAATCATTGACGCCGCCGGCGCCGATCACGTCTCGGCGGCCCGGGCGCGCGGCCTGAGCCATGCACAATCCATCCTGCGGCACGTCATTCCGAACGGACTGGTGCCCCTGTCCACGCTCTTCGCCGTGTGGTTCGCCGGGCTGTTGGGCGGTTCGGTGATCGTGGAGGTGATCTTCGCCGTGCCGGGCATGGGAAGGCTGCTCTTTGACTCCGTGATCAACAGCGATATCCCGCTCGCCCAGGGCGGGGTGGTAGTGGTTGTGGCCCTCGCCGTCGGCGTGACCACCCTGGCCGACTTCGTCCACCGCTTCCTCAGCCCCACAGTGGGAGACTCCCTTGCGTAGCCGGAGCATAGTCACCACCCTCGCCGCGGCAGTCCTTGCCCTGATCGTCCTGGCGGTGCTGCTGGCGCCGTGGATCTCGCCCTACCCGCCGGCGGAACAGAACCTGGCGCAGCGCCTGGCTGCGCCCTCGGCCGCCCACTGGCTGGGCACGGACAACCTGGGACGGGACACCCTGAGCCGGATCCTGGAGGGCGGCCGGTTCTCCATGTCGGTGGCCGCACTGGCCACCGTGCTGACCTGCCTGCTGGGGGTGGCGGTCGGAATCGTCAGTGCGCGGCGGCGCGGCTGGGTGGATGAATTCCTGACCCGCACCAATGACGTCCTGCTCGCACTGCCGGAAATGGTGGTGGCGCTGTTCATCGTGGCTGCGCTCGGCACCGGGTTCGGTCCCCTGCTGCTGGCGCTCACGGTCACCGGCTGGACGCCCTTCGCCCGGCTGGCGAGGACCCTGGCGTATGACATCTCCGCCCGCGGCTTCGTGGACGCCGCACGCGTGGTGGGCTGCACGCCGTCGTTCATCATTTTCCGCCATGTCCTGCCCCACCTCGCCGCCCCCGTCCTGGGCCAGGCGACGCTGCGGTTCGGGCACCTGCTGATCAGCGTGGGCGCCCTCTCCTACCTGGGGCTCGGTGTCCAGCCGCCGCAGTCCGACTGGGGCTCCATGCTGGCCGCCGCCCAGCCCTTTGCCGACCGCGCGCCGCTCGGCATCCTTGCCCCGGGCCTTGTCATCTTCACCGTGGCCCTCTGCGTCACGCTGCTGGGCCAGCGCGCGGCGCGCATGGCAGCCGCTCCCCTGCTGATTCAGGCGGCGGCAGACGCATGAGCACGCCGCTGGTCCTCGAGGACCTGGAAGTCAGCCTGACAAGGGACGACGGCGGGCGGCAGGGAAGGCCGCTGCTGTCCAGCGCCTCGCTGTCCGTGGATCCGGGCGAGTTCGTGGCGCTGGTGGGCAGTTCAGGATCGGGCAAGACCCTGACCGCCATGTCCTGCCTCCGCCTGCTCCCGCCGCAGCTGGAGATCACGGCCGGTTCCATCCGGCTCGACGGCCTTGACCTGGTGCAAGCCACGGAAGCGGAGCTCAATACGGTCCGCGGGGGCCGGCTGGGAATGCTGTTCCAGCAGCCCAAGCGGATGTTCAACCCGAACCGGACCATCGGCCACCACCTTCGGGAGCCCCTGCGCCTTCATGGCGGGCTCCGCGGGCCGAAGGCCAGGGCCAAGGCAGTGGAGCTGCTCGAAGAGGTGGGCTTTTCCGATCCCGTCAGGGGGTTCCGCGCCTACCCCCACCAGCTCTCCGGCGGCATGGCACAGCGCGCCATGACGGCCCTCGCATTGGCCGGGCAGCCGGAGATGCTGCTCGCCGATGAGCCGACGTCCGCCCTGGACAAGGTGCTGGAACGCCAGGTCCTGCAGCTGCTGGACCGCGAACGCCGCGAACGCGGGCTGGGCATCCTGTACATCACCCACAACCTCGCCTCCGTGGCCGCCTACGCGGACAGGGTCCTGGTCATGAATGCCGGCAGCATTGTGGAGGCAGGCCCGGCCCACGAGCTGCTAACCCGCCCAAAAACCGCGTACGCCCGGGACCTCCTGGCGGCAGCGCAGCTTGCCCCGGAGTCCCGGCGCCGACCGTCCTCGGCGGAGCGTGATGTCCTGGTCCTGGACGGCGTGGGCAAGCGTTTTGGTCCGCGGCGGAAGCCGGGCGGTGCCGCGCTGGACGACGTCTCCCTGTCCCTCCGCCGCGGCGAGATCCTGGGCGTGCTGGGCCAGTCAGGTTCGGGAAAAAGCACGCTGGCGAAAGCCATTGTCGGCCTCGAAGCTGCCAGCACCGGGACCATTACCCGGCAGCTGGACGGCGCCGAAGCCCAGCGGCCCACGGCCGTCCAGCTGGTGTTCCAGGAACCGCACAGTGCCTTTGACCCCCGGATGACGCTGCGGGCCAGCCTGCGGGCGCCACTGCTGCCGCGACGCGGGCTGACACCCGCCCAGCGGGAGGAACGGATCGCCGCCGCCCTGGCCGAGGTGGAGCTGGACGCCGGGCTGCTGGACAAACGCCCCGGCCAATGTTCCGGCGGACAGCTTCAACGGGCCACCATTGCCCGCGCCCTGCTGCTGGAGCCGCAGGTCCTGATCTGCGACGAAGCCACCTCGGCACTGGACGCACTCACGCAGCGGACCATCCTGAACCTGCTGCTGCGGCTGCAGCGGGAGCGCAACCTGTCCCTGATCGTGATCTCCCACGACATGGATGTGGTGCGGTACATGTGCGACAGGGTTGCCGTCCTGCTCGAAGGCCGGGTGGTGGAGGTGGCCGAAACGCGTGACTTCTTCGCGGCACCCCGGCACCCGCACAGCCGGTCCCTGGTGGCAGCCTCCATCCCCTGCCGTGCGGACGGCCTGTGGACCATGCTGGACGCCCGGAACCATGCCGCACGGGCGGGGCTGGAGCGGCAGGCCGCGGAAGGCTAGGACCGGCCGGTCGCCAGCACCGACGCCAGGTCAAAGTTGACGGGCTCCTCCAGCTGCGCGTATGTGCAGGACTCCGGGTCCCGGTCCGGCCGCCAGCGGTTGAACTGCGCCGTGTGGCGGAACCGGTCACCCTCCATGTGGTCGTACCGGACCTCCACCACGAGCTCGGGCCGCAGCGGCACAAAGGACAGGTCCTTGCCGGCGCTCCAACGGCTGCCCTCGGCGTTGCGCGGCGTCCGCCCGCCCTCTTCCTGCTTGCCCCACGCCCAGGGGTGGCCCTCGAAATCCGTGACCAGCGGCTGGAGCTGTTCGTACAGTTCCTTGCGCCGCTTCATGGGGAAGGCGCCGATGACGCCCACACTGGCCAGGCCGCCGTCGTCCTTGTACAGGCCCAGCAGCAGCGAACCGATGCTGTCCGGGCCACTCTTGTGCACCCGGTAGCCTGCCACCACGCAGTCCGCGGTGCGCTCGTGCTTGATCTTGAACATCACGCGCTTGTCCGGCTGGTAGGTGCCGCCCAGGGGTTTGGCCACAATGCCGTCCAGGCCTGCCCCCTCGAACTGGCTGAACCATTGCCCCGCGATGTCCTTGTCAGTCGTCGCGGCGGTGAGGTGGACCGGGGCCTTGCTGCCCGCGAGCGCCTTCTCCAGCGCCGCCCGCCGTTCAGCGAATGGCCTGCCCGTGTAGTCGTCGTCCCCCAGCGCCAGGAGGTCGAACGCCACGAAGGAGGCCGGTGTCTGCCCGGCCAGGAGCTTGACCCGGCTGGCCGCGGGATGGATGCGCTGCTGCAGGGCGTCGAAATCCAGCCGGTCCCCTGAGGCGCCCACCAGCACGATCTCGCCGTCGATCACGCACCGTGGCGGGAGGTTCTCCTTCAGCGCCGCCACCAGCTCGGGAAAGTAGCGGGTCATGGGCTTTTCGTTGCGGCTGCCGATCTCCAGGTCGTCACCGTCACGGAAAATGATTGACCGGAAGCCGTCCCATTTGGGCTCGTAGCTGAGGTCGCCCTCCGGGATGCCGCTGACGGACTTGGCGAGCATGGGCGGGACGGGCGGCATCACGGGAAGTTCCATGCTGCCCATTCTTGCCCGGCGACCGCCCTTCACGGAACCCCGCAGGTGGCCGTGCCAGCGGCTCAGCCGGCCAGCAGCCAGACGATCAGGACCAGCGCCGGCGCGGCGGCCGCCGTCGAGAGGAGGATGGTCTCCCGTGCCACCGCCACTCCCCGGCCGTACTTGCTGGCGAAGAGGAACGCGTTCTGGGCGGTGGGCAGCGCGGCCATGAGCACCACGCCCAGGAGCGTCTGCTGGTCCAGGTTGAACAGGAAGCGCCCGACGACGAACGCCACCGCCGGCATCACCAAGGACTTGAGTGCCGTGGCTGTAAGGATCTCCGCCGTATGCCCGCCGCTTTTCAGCATGCGCGTGCCGCGCAGCGACATTCCGAATGCCAGCAGCACCACCGGCACGGCGGCTCCGCCCAGGAGGGTCAGCGGTGCCATCACCGGCTCGGGAAGCTCCACGTTGAAGGCAGCGAGGACCACACCCAGGAGGGAGGCGATGATCATGGGGTTCCGGAACGGCTGGGTGAGCAACAGCCGCGGCGAGAAGCGGCCCGCGGCAGAAAGATCCAGCAGCGTCAGGACCAGCGGGGCCAGCAGGAGCAGCTGGACCAGCAGCACCGGCGCCACCGGGGTTGCGTCGCCCAGGGCGTAAAGCGTGATGGGAATGCCGATGTTGTTGGCGTTGACATAGGAACTCGCCATGGCGCCAATGGCCGTTTCCGCCAACGGACGGCGGAACCACAGGCGGCTGACGATGACGTACAGCAGGGCGGTGGCCGCGGCCGTGATCAGCGCGAGCGGCACGTAGGCGGAAAAGACCACCGAGATGTCCGATTCCAGCACCACCGTGAAGAGCAGGACGGGATTGGTGATGAAGAAGGCGGTCCGCGTCAGCGCCGACACCGTCGCCTCGCCACCCAGCCCGCACCGGGCGGCAAAATATCCCACGGCAATAACGACGCCGATCACCGCCAGCCCGATCAGCACGCCGCCCATCAGAGGCACTTCCTTCCCGTCGATCCGCCTCCCGCCGGGAAGGCGGGAGGCAGTACTACAAGTTACAAACTTATCCGACAAGCAGGCGCGCGCAGGCACCGCTGGACCCGGGCCCTCGACACGGCACCACTACGGACGGTAGAGGTTAACGATGGTTACCCTCGGTTTTCACGCATCGCATGAACAGATCAGTCCCGGCCAGTTGCTCAAGGACGTCCAGCACGCGGAGCGCGCCGGCTTCGATGCCGCCATGTGTTCGGACCACATTGAGCCCTGGTCGGCACGCCAGGGGCATTCGGGCTTCGCCTGGTCCTGGCTGGGCGCCGCCTTGGCCACCACCAATTTGAGGTTCGGGGTGGTGACGGCACCGGGCCAGCGCTACCACCCGGCCATCATCGCCCACGCCTCCGCCACGTTGTCCAGCATGTTCCCGGACCGGTTCTGGTTCGCGCCCGGCAGCGGGGAGAACATGAACGAGCACATCACCGGTGACGGATGGCCCGCAAAGGATGTCCGCCAGCGGCGCCTGGAGGAGTGCGTGGACGTGATCCGCCGCCTCCACCGCGGCGAGGAGGTCACCCACCGCGGGCTGGTGACCGTGGAGCAGGCACGGATCTGGGACGTTCCGGAGAATCCGCCGCCGCTGATTGCTCCCGCTGTCAGCGTGGACACCGCCCGCCGTGCCGCCGCCTGGGCCGACGGCCTCGTCACCGTCAACCAGCCGGCCGCGAAACTACGGGAGATGCTGGCCGCGTACCGGGACAACGGCGGGCGGGGAAAGGCAGCGCTGCAGGTCCACCTGTCCTGGGCTCCGCGTGAAGCTGACGCCGCAGCCATCGCCCTGGACCAGTGGCGGACCAACACCTACGATCCGCCCATCCCCTGGGACCTGCCCACCGCCGGGCACTTCGACCTCGTGGGCGAACACGTGACAGAGGACCAGGTCCGCAAGACCGTAAACGTGTCATCGAGCCTCGACCAGCACGTTGAGTGGCTGGCGGAGTACGCCGGGCTGGGCTTCGACGAGCTGTACCTGCACTTCGTGGGGCAGGAGCAGGCTCCCTTCATCGACGCGTTTGCGGCGGAGGTCCTGCCCCAGCTGCGCGCAACCGGTGTCCCGCAGCTTGCCGGCGCCTCCAGCGAACCGGCCGCCGGGGCGTCCGCATGAGGATCGCCGAGACTTCCGACCTCTGGTGGAAAAACGCTGTCATCTACTGCCTGGACGTGGAGACATTCTTTGACGACGACGGCGACGGCCTGGGTGACTTCGCGGGCCTCACCCAGCGCGTGGACTACCTGGCCGCCCTGGGCGTGACGTGCATCTGGCTCATGCCGTTCTACCCTTCCCCCGACCGGGACGACGGCTACGACGTGACCGACTTCTTTGGCGTGGATCCCCGGCTTGGCACGCTGGGAGACGTGGTGGAGTTCATCCGGGCCGCCAAGGACCGCGGCATGCGCGTAATTGCCGACTTCGTGGTCAACCACACTTCGGACCAGCACCCATGGTTTGTCGAGGCACGGAAATCAACCGACAACCCGTACCGGGACTTCTATGTGTGGCGGAAGGACACTCCCCCGGACACGTCCTCCGAGGTGGTGTTTCCCGGGGAGGAGGACTCCCTCTGGACGCAGGACGAGGCCACCGGCGAGTGGTACCTGCACATGTTTGCCAAGCACCAGCCGGACCTCAACGTCACCCATCCCGGCGTGCGCGACCAGATCGCCAAGGCCATGGGGCTGTGGCTGGAACTGGGGCTGGACGGTTTCCGACTGGACGCCGTGCCGTTCTTCCTGGAGACCCGGGGCCAGCCCAAGGACGAGGCGGCCAACCTGGATCCGCACGAATACCTCGCCGCGCTGCGCAGCTTCGTCAGCCGGCGCAACGGCAGCGCCGTGCTCCTGGGCGAAGTGAACCTGCCGTACAAGGAACAGGTGGAGTACTTCGGCGGGCCGGAGGGCAATGAGCTGAACATGCAGTTCGACTTTATGTCCATGCAGCACATCTACCTGTCGCTGGCCCGGCAGGACGCCCGTCCGCTGGCGGAAACGCTCAAGAGCCGCCCGCCGCTCCACCCGGACAACCAGTGGGCCATGTTTGTGCGCAACCACGATGAACTGACGCTGGACAAGCTCAACGACGGCGAGCGGGAAGAGGTTTTTGCCGCCTTCGGGCCGGAGAAGAACATGCAGATCTACGGCCGTGGCCTGCGACGGCGGCTCCCCCCGATGCTCGGCGGCGACCAGGAGCGCCTCCGGATGGTGTATTCCCTGATGTTCTCCCTGCCCGGCACCCCCGTGCTGTTTTACGGCGAAGAGATCGGCATGGGCGAGGACCTTCGGCAGAAAAGCCGTGCTGCGGTACGTACGCCCATGCAATGGACCAGCGAAAAGAACGGCGGATTCTCCACCGCAAAGGCCTCCGACCTGGTGGCACCCCTGGCCAGGGACGAGTACGGGCCGGAGCACGTCAACGCCGCAGCCGCGAAGCGGGATCCGAACTCGCTGTTCAACTTCATGTCCACCCTGATCCACCGGTACCGCGAATCCCCGGAACTGGGGTGGGGGGAGTTCGCCGTCCTCGACCAGCCGGAACCCGCCGTGTTTGCGCATACGTGCAGTTCCGACGGCGGCACGCTGGTCCTGCTGCACAACCTGGGCGAAGGCGCGGCAAACATCCAGGCCTGCCTCAGCCCGCCGGACGGCTCCGGGCGGGGGTACAGGGACGCTGTCCTGCTGGACCTGTTCGACGGCGACAATATTCCCCTGGAGCCCGACGGCAGCTTCAGCGTCAAGCTGGAACGCTACGGCTACCGCTGGTACCGCCTGCACCGGAAAGGCGACCGGCTGGCTCCCTAACGCTCCGGCACTTAACGGGGACGCCCGGCGTCGGCCTTTATGAAAAGATCAACCATGCGCGCCATGCAACACTCCAGCAAACTCCAGAACGTCCGGTACGAACTCCGCGGGCCCATCCTCCAGGCTGCCAAGAACATGGAGGCCGAGGGGCACCGGATCCTCAAGATGAACCTCGGGGACACCGCCCCGTTCGGACTGGAGACGCCGGAGTCCGTGGTGGTGGACATGATCCACCACCTGCGGGGCGCGCAGGGCTACAGCGATTCCAAGGGCATCTTCTCGGCCCGGACGGCCATCTCGCAGTATTACCAGACCCGGGGCCTGATGCAGATCGGCGTGGAGGACATCTTCATCGGCAACGGCGTCAGCGAGCTCATCTCCATGTGCCTGCAGGCGTTCATGGAGAACGGGGACGAAATCCTGGTCCCCGCACCGGACTATCCCCTCTGGACGGCCGCCGTCACCCTGACAGGGGGCGTGCCCGTGCACTATCTCTGCGACGAGGCCGAGAACTGGTGGCCTGATATGGCCGATGTCGAGGCCAAGATCACCAGCCGCACCAAGGGGATCGTGATCATCAACCCCAACAACCCAACGGGTGCCGTGTACCCCCGGCACGTGCTGGAGCAGTTCGCGGCGCTGGCCCGGAAGCACAACCTGGTCCTGTTCTCGGACGAGATCTACGAAAAGGTGCTGTACGAAGACGCCCAGCACATCCACACCGCATCCGTGGCCGAGGACGTGTGCTGCCTGACGTTCAGCGGCCTGTCCAAGGCCTACCGCATGCCCGGCTACCGGGCGGGCTGGGTGGCGGTCACCGGGCCGCTGGCCGCCACCGCCGCCTACCGAGAGGGCCTGGAGTTGCTGGCGTCCCTGCGGCTGTGCCCGAACGTTCCCGCCCAGCACGCCATCCAGACGTGCCTTGGCGGTTACCAAAGCATCGAGGCGTTGGTCCGGCCGGGCGGGCGGCTGCGGGAACAGCGGGACCTGGCGTTTAAGCTCCTCACGGCCATTCCCGGCGTTACCTGCGTCCCGGCGTCGGGGGCCATGTACCTCTTCCCCCGCCTGGACCCGGACCTGTACCCAATCGCAAGCGACGAGCAGTTCGTCCTGGACCTCCTGCAGGAACAGAAGATCCTGGTCTCCCACGGTTCGGCGTTCAACTGGCCGGCGCCGGACCACTTCCGGTTCGTGATCCTGCCGTCCGTGCTGGACATCGAGGAGGCAGTGGGCCGGATCTCCACGTTCCTGTCCGGCTACCGCAACCGCGCGGCGGCCTAGCCGGAGCGCTGCCTGCGGGCGTCGGCCAGCTGCAGCAGGGTCCCGGCTTCCGCCACGATTAGTTCCTGGGTGGAGGCGGAAACGGTGACGCTGCGCCTGCTGTCCTGCTCCTGGTTCCGGATGCCGACGGCGATGGCGCTCATCAGGTCCGCATCCTCTGCAGTGGCCAGGTCACTGCCGATGAGCTGGACCAGCACCTTCAGCCCCGCCAGCCGACGCTGCGGATCAGCGTCACTAAGGGCTGAATCAATGGCCCATTGCGCGCGTTTCCACCACTGGTCCCGCCGGTCTGCCCGGTCCCGCTGCCGGTACGCCAGGAAGGCGACCAGCACCACACCGAACGTTGCCAGCGGCGCCAGCGCCGCCGCAGCCAGCACCGACGTCCAGATCCCCTGCACGATCTCCATGGGACTACCTTAGGGCCGCCCCCGCCGGCCCCGCGGACAACTGCCGTGCCGGAGAAACACCGCCGATTCGAAGAACTAACCGGTACCTAACCGCGGGGAAACCAGCACGCAACATTGCCCGGCCACACTGGTAGTGCAGGCAAGAGCCGGCACCAGCCCCAGCCAGGAGGCCCGCCATGATGAAGAAAGCGACCACGCATGTAACCAGAGTCCGCGCGCTGGACCAGCTCCACCGCGGTGATGAAATCGAAGCCCGCCTTTCCGTTGGGCCTTCCTACGACGATGTGGTGATCCGCCGCGGCAGCGTCCAGGAAACGGCGCCGGGCATCGGCGTCGTCTGGATCATGGACCGGGTCACGGGCCTGCGGAAAGCGATCAATACGGACGAATGCAGCGTGTGGCGGGTCGCCTGAGGCCGGCCGCCTTTAAACCTTTCCGGGGCACTACACACCGCGGAGGCGGGCGCAGTCAGTAAGGACTGCCCGCAACCGCGGCGGAGTGACGCTCAGCCGCCGGCCACCGACTGGACGATCAGCACCTCCTGGCCCGGCACTACCTCGGTGTCCAGCCCCCGCAGCCGCCGCACCTCATCGCCGTCCACGTAAACATTGACGAAGCGGCGCAGTGCGCCGGTTTCGTCGCGCAGCCGCCTGGCAAGCACCGCGTAGCCGGAGGTCACGGAATCCAGCAGCTTTTCCACCGTCATCGGCCCGTCGGCGGGCGCAGTCAGTACGGACTGCCCGCCGGCCAGTGGCTGCAGGACGCCGGGCAGCACCACCGTGATGTCAGTCACCGGCCACCGCTGCGGCCCGCACGCAGAGAACGTCCGGCAGGTGGGCTGCCACTTCCCTGAACGTTTCGCCCTCGTCAGCACTTGCGTAGACGCTGCCGCCGCGCGTGCCGAAGTACACGCCGGCAGGCTCCGCCGTGTCTACGGAGGCAGCGTCGCGCAACACGCTGTTGTACTCCGCCGTGGGCAGCCCGGAGGACAGCCGCTTCCAGGTGGATCCGGCGTCGTCCGTGCGGTGGACGGCGAGTTCGCCGTCGGGTGGAATGCGTTCCCCGTCTGCTTTCAGCGGCACAACCCAGGCCGTTCCCTCGCGGCGGGGATGGGTCAGCATCACAAAGCCGAAGTCGGCCGGCAGCCCGTCGGCGATCGAGGTCCAGGTGTCCGCATTGTCGTCCGTGCGGTACACGCCGTGGTGGTTCTGCGCGTACAGGCGTCCGTCCACGGCGTGGTCGGCCGCGATTTTGTGGACGCATTGGCCGAACTCGGGATTGGGGTCCGGCATGAAGTAGGCGGAGATCCCCTTGTTGCGGGCCTCCCAGGAGGTGCCGCCGTCGAGCGAGCGGTACACGCCGCCCGTGCTCATGGCTACGTGGACTGTTTCCCCGGCCGGGTGGACCACGATGGAATGGGCGGCCGCGCCGCCGTAGCCTGCACCCCATTCGCTGCGGTGCGGATGGTCCCACAGGCCCCGGTTCAGTTCGAAGTGTTCGCCGCCGTCCGTCGATTTCCACACGGAGATGGGTTCCGCTCCGGCCCACACCACTCCCGGACGGGAAGCGGCATCGGGATAGATCTGCCAGATGCGCTCCAGCGCGGCGCCGGTGTCCTCCGGAAATTTGATGGCGCCCTGTTCCGGCTCGGACCAGGTGGCACCGAGATCATCGGAGTGTGCAACGGTGGGACCCCAATGCTCGTTCCGGACGCCCACCATGATCCGGGTTCGGCCGTCCCTGGTGTCAATCCCGATGCTGGGAACCTCGCTCATGAGGAAATGCGGGCCGGTAAACGACCAGTCGCGCCTGTCCTGGCTGGTGGCCAGCCACAGGCCTTTTTTGGTGCCGATCGCTAAGACAAAACTCTCTGCGGTTGCCATGCCCACCATGCAACCACCGCGGTGGGCTGCCCGCAACGACTTTTGGCTAGTCCACGAACTCCGACTGCGTCTCGATAAAGTCCCAGTCATCCTCCGTCAGCACCGCTGCCGGATTGTCCGGGTGGGGCCCGCCCGCTTCGGCGATACCCTGCAGCACCGGAAGCGGCAGTTCCTCCGCACGAAGGTTCTCCCGCAGCCATTCCTTGGTCTCAAGATCCAGGTCCAGCCACCACATGTAGATTTCCATGACGTCCACGCACCCTTTCGTTTGCTTCAACGTTAGGCGCGGCGCTTTTCGTGGACAAGGCTCATCCTGTCCGGCAAGTAGCCCGGGCCAATGTTCGGGTATTCACAAGTAACCGGGCCTCCGGACGCACGCAAAAGACGAGTACCACCTACTGGCGACCGGGCCCCACCGTCGCTCCTAGCCTGAAACCTCAAGCAAGCTGACCGTGTGCTGGGGCATCGGCGTCACCGCTGGCCCTCCTCAACATGGTCCGTTTCACATCACACTGGGGAGAAGAATTATGAAACGCACCATCATCACTGCGGGGGTGTTGGGGCTGGGGCTGGTCGGCCTGACCGCCCCCGCCATGGCAGCATCCGACAACGTCAGCCTTTGTCACGCGAAAGCAGGGGGCGGTTACACCTCCAACAGCATTGACGATTCCGGGCTCCATGGCCACGATCGCCACGGCGATGACATCATCCCGCCTAACGAGCACCTGTGGGGCGGACAGAACTGGGACGCTGCCGGGATCGCAATCCATGCCGGCGGTTGCGTTGCCGCCGCCGTCGTAGTGCCTCCGGTCGTCGTGCCGCCGGTTTTGCCTCCTGTGGTGGTGCCGCCGATCGTCGTCGAGCAGCCGCCCGTCGTCGAACCGCCCGCCGTCACGCCGGTGGTGGACCCGCCTGTTGAGGTGCCGGCCGTCGTCGTTGAACCGCCCACAGCCGCTCCGATTGTCAATCCTCCGGCTGCTGCCGTGGTGGTTCCCGCACAGCCGGCCGCCGCCGCGCCGCAGGCAGCTCCGCGCGGTGGTGCTGCGGCAACCGCAACCACCAGCCTCGGAACCAACCAGGGGTACAACGCCCAGACTGCGGTCGGCGGCGCTGAAAGCTCCCCTGCGTGGCTTGGCGGGCTCGGTGCGCTGATGGCGGCGGGAGCGGCTGTGGCATTGCGCCGCCGTTCCGGCTCCTCCATGGCGAACTGACTCCGCCCGTGCCGCAGCCAGCGGCCACCTGACAAGGAAGGCGTTCCGCCAGTGCCCGGCGGGACGCCTTCCTTCCTTTTCATTCCGAGAACAGCGATGAGGAGCACAATGTCCCGGGAACGCAGCCGGCACTCCGCCCCGGTCCAGCCCCGCTGGCGCCGCTGGAACCGCGGCGACCTCGCCATCCTGCTGTGCGGCGTCCTTGCCTTCCTGTCCATCACGTTCGGCGGGCCGCTGCTCCAGCTGACCCAACCGGCCGCCGTCGGCAGTTCAGCGCCCACTGCCGCCGACGTTCAGTTTTTGGAGCCGGCGCCCGTCGCGGTAACCGGCCCGCCGGAAGGAACGGTTGCTGCCCCGGTTGCTCCCGCGACGCCGGGGGAAGGCACGACGGCGGCACCGCCTGTGCAGGAGCCGGCCCTTCCAGCCGCGGCAGCCCCGGTACGCATCCGCTATCCGTCTGCAGGCTTCGATGTGCCGGTGCACCCTTTGCAGCCCGACAGTGCCGCACAGGCGAGCCAAACGATTGTGCCGCCCGAGACGAAGGACGGTTACTGGCTTACACCGTTCGGGATGCCCGGAGCCGGGTCGGCCAACACAACCTATGTGATCGGCCATAGTTGGGATGGCGCCGAGGCGCCTTTCAACCACCTGAGTTCCGCCGCCGCGGTGGGCCACCGCTTCGACGTCGACACGACGGCTGGAACCATGACGTACCAGGTGGAGAACGTCACGACGTACCTGAAGTCCAGCCTGAAGGACAGTCCTGTCTGGGACATCGTGCCCAACCGCCTGGTCCTCATCAGCTGCTACACCGAGGACCCGTGGGGAAAGAACGTGGTGGTGACGGCCTCACCTGCGGTTTCTTAAGGAATCGAGGTTCCGTACCTGTTCAGCGGTCTGTCACCGGGCGGACAATGGGCTATGACATCCGAACGATTCAGCGGCACGGCCCCGCTGCTGGTGGGGATCATGCCCCAGCAGCACCCGGAGGTCCTGCAGACCGCGGCGGTCCTCGCCGCCCGGTTGGGCACACCGCTGGTGTGCGCCTACGTGGATGAAGCCAGCTACCTGGTGGAATGGGACCCGGCGCGCTCAGCACACCGGCTTTCCCTGCACCCGGATGCTGACGATGATGACATCCGCGCCCTGACAACCGGACTGAAGGCGGACGTCCAGGCCGCGGTGGAAAAGGTGCCGTCCGGGAGCGGCACCGTAGAGTGGACGCTCCGCACGCTTTCCGGCGATCCGGCCCGGGCATTGGGCCGATTGGCGGCGGAAACCAACGCGCCGATGATTATTGTCGGTACTTCGGAACGCGGCTTTTCCCATCGCCTCTCGGAAGCGCTGAACGGATCGGTGGGGGCCTGGCTGAGCCATCACCAAAGCAGGCCGGTACTGGTGGTCCCGTACAAAATGCCCGCCCACGAGGACAGGCCTTAGGCACTGTCGGCACCGCTTTTCAGGCCCTCGAATAATAAAGCGAAAGTAGTTATTCGCAGTGCTGGCGGAGGGCGCTACCAGCCAGTAAGCTGATTCAAGCAGGCCGGATCCACCTGAGGTGGATCCCGCGTTTGCCCAAAAGCTGCTCCGGAGTGCGTATCCCCCAATAACGCACTCCGGAGCTTTTTTGTGCCCAAAACCGGGGTTATAGGACAAAACGTGTGTAAATCCCGGGTGTGTCATGTGCGACCTGCCCATCCTTTGCGGTGCCAGAGGCCTTCGTCTGCGGTGAGGCCGGTGCTGTAGAGCTCGGGCCCGGGATCTTGGTCGGTGGTGGTCCCGGCTTCGGTCTTGGCCGGGCGGTAGTGCTTGGCTTTGATGAGTTTGACCGGTGGCAGGGGTTGTGCGCTGTGGAGGTAGAGGTACCACTCGATCGCGCGTTTGCGGTGCTCTTCGCTCATGCCCCGGTGTGCGCGGAGCAGTAGCCGGAGTTGGGCGTTGGTGCCGCCTTCGATGCGGTTGGTTGTTGAGGCGATCTGCAGGCCGGCGAACTCGGCGCGCAGGTAGGTGAACAGTGTCCCGGCCTGGCTGAGCCGTTCCAGCAGCCGGTAGGCCTTACGGAGCCGGTCGTGGGTGTACCACCAGGCCTGATTGGCCCTGACCCACGCCGGCACGACGGCGTTGCCGTTGCGGTAGGTGCGGGCTTTGACCAGGTGCCCATGATTCTGGTGCCAGTCATTCAGACTGCCCAGCCAGGCCGCGGCTTCGGCCGCGGTGGTGATCCGGGTCAGGGCCCGCCCGAGGCGCAGCAACGCCTTGCCCGCCTCGGTCCGGGGGCGGCCGGTCAGGTACGTGCGGACGTTCCGTTGGACGTGCACCAGGCACCGCTGGATCGCGGTCTCACTCCAGCACTCGGACAGGGCCGCTGCGATCCCGGAGCCGCCATCGGTGACCACCACGGTGGGGGCGGGGAACCTGGCGAGCAGGGCAGCCCACGCGGCCTTTTTCTCGGTGTCGCACCACTGCCAGCCCAGCACGTAATCCCCGGCCACAGCGATCAAGCAGCACCACGAGCCCACATAGATCCCGTCGACCTGAATCTGGTCATGGACCTCACCGGTGACCGGGATCTCGGGGGTGATGTTCCAGCACCACCCGGTGCGGCGCCGGAAAGAACGCGCCGTTCCGAACGAGGTGGCCGCGGACTGATTCGACGTTCCCAGCAGCCAGCCCAGAAACGCATCCAGTTCGGCCCGCCGGCTCACATCAGGACGCTCACCCGAACGGCTCGCCCCGCACTCCAGACACCGGTACCGCTGCTTACCCGCAGCCGTTTTCCCGTTCCGAACCAGCCAGCGGCCACAAATCAAACACTCCAGAGATATGCAAGCACCCCAGCCACCCTAAGCTTCAAAAGCTTAGCCACCCCGGATATCCCGCACGCTCGCTGGGAACTAAGCCCCTCCCATACACACGTTTTGTCCTATAACCCCAAAACCGGCGACCCCCCGCATACCCCCTAGGGGTACTTGCCGTTATACCCCCGAGGGGTATAACGTGGACGTATGAACCCTACGGAAGAAGCAGTCGCCGCGCCCGAGGCGGACTCCGCACCGGACCACGGGTACACCGGCAACAAGGAGGCCTACCTCCGGCGCCTGAAGCGCATTGAAGGCCAGGTGCGCGGAATCGCCCGGATGGTGGATGAGGACAAATACTGCATCGACATCCTCACCCAGGTCTCCGCCGTCACCAAGGCCCTGCACGCCGTCAGCCTGGGCCTGGTGGAAGAGCACATCGGCCATTGCGTGGTGGGTGCCGCCTCCGAACCGGACCCGGCCGCCCGCGCCGAAGCCATTGATGCCAAAGTCAAGGAAGCTGCCGACGCCATCGGCCGGCTGCTTCGCTGAAGCTACCCCCAACGCCATCGCCGGCTACCGCCGGCCAGACCCAAAGGAGCCAGCCATGAGCACCACCTCCCCCACCACCACAACCGTCAGCGTCTCCGGAATGACCTGCGGCCACTGCATCTCGGCGGTCAGTGAAGAACTCGAAGCCCTCGCGGGGGTGGAAGCCGTGGACGTCGAACTCAATGCCGGCGGCATCTCCACCGTCACCATCACGTCCGCGCAAGAGCTTTCGCCCTCCGAAATCGGCGAGGCGGTGGCAGAGGCCGGCTACCTGGTCGTCGCCAACGAAGCCTAGAAAGGTCCCGGGACAACGGATATGAGTTCCCAGGAACTGCTCCACCCGCCGGGCACCCGGGTGGTGGAGCTGGATATCGAGGGCATGACCTGCGCCTCCTGCGTCAACCGCGTGGAAAAGAAGCTCGGCAAACTCGACGGCGTGCAGGCCTCAGTCAACCTCCCGCTGGAATCCGCCCACGTAACGGTGCCCCCAGGAATCACCGACGAGCAACTGATCAACACGGTCAACGCGGCCGGGTACAAGGCAAGGTTGCACTCGCCCAGCTATCCGAGCCATAGCGCCGGCCAGGCCACCGATGCCCGAGAAGTAGTACCTGCCGCTGAGGACCACATGGCCCACGCCGCTGCATCACGGCTCCGGCCCCGCCTGATTTTGGCTGCCGTCCTGACGGTGCCCGTGTTCCTGGTCTCCATGTTCCCGGCGTTCCAGTTTCCGCACTGGGGCTGGGTGGCGGCTGCCTTGGCGCTGCCGGTGGTGACGTGGGCGGCCTGGCCCTTCCACCGGGCGGCCGCCATCAACGCACGGCACCTGGCCTCCACCATGGACACGCTGGTATCCATCGGTGTTGCCGCGGCATACCTGTTCTCCGCCTGGCAGCTGTTCCTGGATCCCCGCATGACCGAACACCCGGGCATGGAGGGGATGGAGACCGGTGGCCTGTACTTCGAGGTAGCGGCGGTGGTCACCACCTTCCTGCTGCTGGGCCGGTACCTGGAGGCCACCGCCAAGCAGAAGGCAGGCGACGCCCTGCAGGCCCTCCTCAACCTGGGCGCCAAGGATGCCACCGTGCTGCGCGGCGGCATGGAACACCGAATCCCGGCGGACCAGCTCCAGGTGGGTGACGTCCTGGTGGTGCGGCCAGGCGAAAAAATTGCAACCGACGGCCTAGTGGTCGATGGGCATTCGGCGGTGGACGCGTCCCTGGTGACAGGTGAGTCAGTACCGGTGGAAGTGGGACCGGACAGCCCCGTGACCGGCGCAACCATCAACACCTCCGGCAGGCTGCTGGTCAAGGCAACACGGGTCGGCTCAGAAACCACCCTGGCGCAGATGGCACGCCTCGTGTCCCAGGCGCAGACCGGCAAGGCACCCATCGCACGCCTCGCCGACCGCATCAGCGCCGTCTTCGTTCCGGTGGTCCTGGCCATCGCCGCGGCCACCTTCCTGCTGTGGCTCCTGCTGGCCGGCCCGGACCTTGCGGACGGGCTGCGGCCCGCGTTCACCGCCGCCGTCGCCGTCCTGGTCATCGCCTGCCCCTGCGCCCTGGGGCTCGCCACTCCCGTGGGTCTGCTGACGGGCACGGGACGGGGTGCGCAGCTGGGCATCCTCATCAAGGGACCGCAGGTCCTTGAGGACACCCGGTCCGTGGACACCATCCTGCTGGACAAGACCGGGACCGTGACCACGGGCGTCCTCGCCGTTGATGCCACGGTGGCATTCGAGGGCTTCCGGGAAGATGAGGTCCTCCGGCTGGCCGGAGCCGTGGAATCGGCGTCGGAGCACCCCGTGGCCCACGCCATTGCGGCAGCGGCCAGGGACGTACAGGCAGCGAACGACGGCGGTTTCCTGCCTCCCGTGCAGGACTTCCGTTCCGCCCCGGGCGGGGGAGTGTCGGGAATCGTGGGCGGGAAGATGGTGACCGCCGGCAGAACCGGGTGGCTGCAGCACAACGGCATAACGCCCGCCAGTGGTCACCAGGCGGTACTGGCGGCAGCGGAATCCGCCGGCGCCACCGCCGTCTGGGTTGCCGTGGATGGGACTCCTGCCGGCATCATCAGCCTGCGGGACACCATCAAGGAAGGCTCGGCCGCAGCGGTGGCCAGGCTGAAGCAACTGGGGCTGCGCCCCATCCTGCTGACGGGTGACAACGCTGCAGTGGCCGCCCAGGTGGCGACCGCCGTCGGCATCGATCCAAAGGACGTCCATGCCGGTGTCCTGCCGGAAGGGAAAGTCGAGGCGGTCCGCACACTGCAGGCCCAAGGCGCCACCGTGGCCATGGCCGGTGACGGCGTGAATGACGCTGCCGCCCTGGCCCAGGCGGACCTCGGCATTGCCATGGGTTCGGGAACGGACGTGGCCATCGAGGCGGCGGACCTGACGGTGATGGGCAACGACCTCGCGCAGGTGGCCCAGGCCATCGAGCTGTCCAGGAGGACCCTGGCCACCATCAAGACCAACCTTTTCTGGGCGTTTTTCTACAACGCCGTGGGCATCCCGGTGGCCGCACTGGGGCTGCTCAACCCCATGATCGCCGGGGGCGCGATGGCAGCCAGTTCCGTCCTGGTGGTGGCCAACTCGCTGAGGCTGCGCAGCTTCGGAAAGCAACAACAGGGCGCGGCGAAAAACTAGTCAGGCCGCGCCGTACCGCACTGCGGCGCGGGCCTTGGCTTTGGCTGCCTCGGCTTCCCGGTCCTTGGGAGGCGCCTGGGAGACCAGGGAATCCAGGAGGTGCTGGGTGATGTGGGCGATCTCGTGCACCGCCTCCTCGAAGGCTTCCTGGTTGGCCTTGGAAGGCTTGGTGCTGCCGCTGACTTTCCGCACATACTGCAGCGCTGCGGCGTGCACTTCCTCGGAAGTGGCGTGCGGCTCGAAGTTGTGGAGGGTTCGGATATTCCGGCACATAAGGCCATGCTAGGCTCTGGAGCGCCTGGGATCGACCCCTCCTGCACAGGATGCGGGCACCTGGCCATGGGGAGCACGGCATGGGCAGGGGTGCCCATCGACACTGTTTTGACGGCCGGGGTAGGTTTTAGGCAATGGATCTTCCGGACAAGCCGGGGGCCGCTGGGGATGCCGACCTGGTTCGGATCCACTCACCACACAAGGAGAAATTGATGGCTATTTGGGGTGCAGACGTTGAGCAGCTTCGTACGCTCGGCAGCAGGCTACAGCAGGGCGCGGATGTCATCGAATCGCAGCGCAGCAATCTCACCGCTCTTCTGGACAACACACAGTGGCTGGGACCGGATGCTGACAAGTTCAAGGAGCAGTGGAGGGGCGAGCACACCACCAGGCTGAACCAGGTCGCTGAAGCACTCAAGGAAGCCAGCAACCGGGCAAAGCAGAACGCCGACCAGCAGTTCCAGGCCTCCCAGGGCTAGCCTTCGCGTTGGAAACACTTGGCAGGGCCGGACACCGCGTGGTGTCCGGCCCTGCTGGTTTTAACCCTCCGGCCGGCCCTCGCGGTGCGGCACTTAGGGGACGGGTTCGACGTCGTTGGCGTGCTCCAGCGGTGACGTCGCCCGTGCCCTGGCTTCCTTGTTCGCCGTGGTTGTGACTGCACCGGGCAGGGGCGGCACCGGGGCCCGCAGTTCGTCAAGCCGGACCAGGATGACACCGCCCACAATGAGGACGCCGCCCAGGAGCTGGACAGCCCCCGGCAGTTCCCCCAGCAGCAGCCAGGCCCAGATGACGGCAAAGAGGACTTCGGTCAGTGACACGAAGGACGCCACCTTGGAACCCAGCGCCCGCGCGGCCATGATGCCCGAGACGTAGGCCAAAACCGTCGCCAGGACCACCAGGCCGGCCAGCGGGACCCACCACGGGGTGGTCCAAGGACCAAGTTTCGTGTCTGCGGCGGTGAAGGCCATGGGGAGCAGGCCGGTGGCTGCGGCTAGCCACATCACAGCTGCACCCACCATCAGGCCGCCCGAGGCCAGCACGATGGGCGGCAGGGTGTCGTTTTCCTTCGCGGTGATGAAGAAGTAGATGGCCAGGCAGACCGCCGCTGCAATGCCCCAGAGCACGCCCACCGGATCCACCTTGACCGCACCGGTGAGGTCCAGGACCAGTACCAGGCCGGCCAAGGAGAGCAGGGTTCCCCCGAAGGTGAGTGCCCGGGGACGCTTCCGGCTGGCGGCCCAGAGCCACAACACGATGATGACGGGTGCCAGGTACTCGAGGAGGAGGGCAACACCCACGGACAAACGGGCCACGGCATTGAAGTAGAACAACTGGCATGCGGCCACGCCGATCAGTCCGAACAGGAGGATGGTCACCCAGTTGTCCCGCAGCTGGTGCCAGCGCCCCCGCAGTGCGGGAATGGCCGGAATGGCGAGGATCAACGCGGCGCCCGTGAGCCGGGCCGTCACGGCGGCTCCCGGCGTCCATCCGGTTTCCAGCAGCGCCTTGGCGAATGAGCCGGAAAGCCCGAAGACGGCGGAGGAGAACAGCGCCACCCCGAGCCCGGATGCCAGGAACCCCCGCCGGGCAGTGGGCGTTTGGTGGTTCTGGGCGTGGTTGTTGGCGGCAGGCACCGTCGCCTCCTGTCAGGAGTAAAGTGGGGTAATGGTCATGACATTACGCTTCCGCACTGTAAGGAGTCAAGATGGTTTTTGCCCCTGACACTGAGGTGGCACTGCGCACCGTGGTAAATCTCATCAACTCCGCGGCGAACGGCAGGGAAGAGCTTGCGGCACAGGCGGACCTGGACAGTTTTTTGGCCGCCGAAGGCTTTTCGGGTTCCAGGACCCGGGACGAGGCGGAGCTCGCGAGCGTCCGGGAGCTTCGGCGCCAGTTGGCGGCAGTGTGGACCGCCAGTGAAGATACTGCGGTGGAAACTGTGAACCGGCTGCTGCGCGAGGCGAACGCCTTGCCCCAGCTGGTCAAGCACGATCGCTGGGATTGGCACCTGCACGCCACTACGCCGGAGGCGCCGCTGGCAGACCGGATGAGCACGGAAGCGGCCATGGCGCTGGCGGACGTCATCCGCGGCAAGGAGATGGACCGGCTGCGCACATGCGAGGCCGAAGACTGCGACGCCGCCGTGCTGGATCTCAGCCGGAACCGGTCAAAGCGTTACTGCGACACCGGTAATTGCGCCAACCGGATGCACGTGGCTGCCTACCGGGCGCGGCAGGCAGCAGCAGGCTAGCAGTACTGCCATTCAGGGTGGCGGGTCAGCGGTCCGAGGGCGCTTCGGGTCCGGCCTCGGAAGCGGGCGGATTCTGTGCTCCAGGGGCGCCGAAGCCGTGGGATGGCTTTTTCGAGCTGAGGTTGACGCCCGAGCCCTTGCCCAGGTGCTCGGCATTTTCCTTGTAGCTCATGGACAGCATGGCCGCTATCACCAGGGTGACGATGAACGCGATGCCGGCGCCGGTGAAGGCAAGGTCGAAGCGCGGGGTCTTGGCGCTGCCACCGGAGGCAAAGATCAGGACTGCCACGAAGGTGACGACGGCCCAGAACGCGGAGAACATCAGCGGCCCCTTCACCGAGGTCCGCAGCCTGCGCGGTTTTCCTGGATGCTGGTCTGCCACGGTGAATCCTCCCTGCAGGCGGCACGCTGCCGTCCTGGTTTACGTAGTGCGGTGGTTCGCCCGGCCCTATTTTTCTACAACGAGTAGAACCGCGCCTTCCTAGTTTACGGCTTCCCGGCCCCGCCCCGGGCATCGTGCTTGAGCGTCAGGCCGGAGAGTACCCACAGGACGCCCGAAATGATTGCCCCGCCGCCGGCCACTCCGAGCAGGGCATGCGCACCCAGGTTGATGAAGAAGGGCAGGACGGCGGCGGTTCCCAGGCCAATGATGCCGGACGCAATCCAGTCCCGTGCCAGGACGTGCCGGCCGCGGAACCGCAGGCCGCACCACAGCTCCAGGGCTCCGGCCACGCCTAGGCCGAGAGCTGCTATGACACCAAAAAGCAGGTCGCTGTGCATCAGCACCAGGGCGAAACCTGCACCCGTCAGCACTGAACCCGCAGCGGAGAGCAGCTTGCCCGGCGTGGATTCCCGGGCGAACCCGGTGGCGGGAGCGCCCCAAAGGGAAACAACGCCGGTGGCCAGCAGGTACAGTCCACCGGCCCAGCCCATGACCTCGACGGAGGGCGATGGCCAGAAAATGGTCACTGCACCAAACACGAGGGCCGCCGCCGAGCGGAGCAGCACCGGCTTCCACAGGTCGGGCCGGGGTGCAGTTCCCGCTGCTGCGCCTGCGGGTGTTATTGGTTGCGTCACCGGTCCAGTTTAGTGGGGCGGACCGCTAGGCCGAACCCAGGACCATCCACCGGTCCGACCTCGCGCGCACCCCGAGAGTGACGGCGCGGGCCGCCATATAGCCCACCGCGAAAGCGGCCCACAGCCAGCCCAGGCCCGCTGCGCCCGCGGCACCGGACACGGCAACAGCGGCGAGCAGCGGCGCATACACGGCAAGGTTGACAAGCCCCGCCAGGGCCAGGTACTTGGCATCACCTGCGCCGATCAGCACGCCGTCCAGCACAAAGACGTAGCCGGCGATTGGCTGCCCGGCCGCAAGGATCCATAAAGCGACAGCCAGCACGGACTGGACCTGCTGGTCGGACGTGAACAGGGCTCCTGCCCAGGGGGCCACCGCGGCGAGCAGCAGGCCCGTCGCCACTCCAAAGCCGGTTCCCCAGCGGATCATGGTGCCGGTGAGCAGGCGCGCCTTGCCCGCGTTGGAGGCGCCCAGTTCCTTGCCGATCAGTGCCTGCGCGGCGATGGCCAGGGCATCCAGTGCGAAGGCCAGGAACGAAAAGATGGTCATTGCGAGCTGGTGGGCAGCGAGGTTGACTGCGCCCTGCGCGGTAACCACCAGCACGGTCACGAGGATGGCTGCGCGCAGGCTCAGCGTGCGCAGCATCAGCCAGGATCCCACGCGGGTCATGCTGCGGATGCCCCGCCAGCTGGGCAGGAGGCTGACGCCGTGGCGGACCGCGTTGCGGCGCACCATTACGAGGTAGACCGCCGCCATGGCCCACTGCGCCACGCTGGTTCCCACCGCCGAGCCCGTGACAGACCAGTCCAGTCCGTAGACCAGCCACAGGTTCAGGACGATATTCAGGCCGAAGCCGGCGGTGGCCACCACCAGCGGGGTCCGCGTATCCTGCAGTCCGCGGAGAACGCCCGTGCCGGCAAAGATGAGCAGCATGGCCACCAGGCCAGGCATGGACCAGCGCAGGTAGTCCACGGCGAAGGCCCGCACCTCGCCTTCCGCGCCCATCAGTCCAATCAACGGCTCGGCAGCCACGAAGCCGGCAACCGCAAGGCCCACGCCGAGCAACAGTGCCAGCCACACGCCGTCGCGCCCGGCCGCCAGGGCCTTGCCCAGTTGCCCATCGCCAATGGCACGGGCGACGGCCGGGGTGGTGGAATACGCGAGGAAGACCATCAGCCCGACGGCGGTGTGCAGCACCGCGGACGCCAGTCCGACGCCGGCCAGCTGCGCCACGCCAAGATGCCCCACGATGGCGGAATCCGCCAGCAGGAACAGCGGCTCGGCCACGAGTGCCCCGAAAGCAGGGACGGCGAGGCGGAGTATTTCCCGGGCATGGCCACTGCGGGACTCCACGGGAAGGGAGGGCGATTGTTGCGGCACCGTGCCAGCTTAACCTTCCGTGACATTCACCCGCCGGTCGTGCGGCCGGACATGACAAAGCCCACAGTTCCACCTGGATAGTTGACTCTTCAACCTTTCGTGCGGAAGACTGGATACCTCAAGCCGCTGTGATCCGTCCCTGCTTGCACACCTGTCCAGCTCCGACCAAAATCCGAAACGGTGGATCTTCCATGAACCAGTCCCGACTTACCACTACCGCCATCACCGCCCTCCGCATCGTCCTGGGCTTCCTCTTTGCCGCCCATGGCTGGCAGAAGTTCAGCGAGTGGACCATCGCAGGCACCCAGGCCTCGTTCGCCAAGATGGGCGTGCCGGCCGCCGAGATTGCAGCCCCGGCCGTCGCCGTCCTGGAACTGGCCGGCGGAATCGCCCTGATCCTGGGCATCCTCACCCGGGTGGTTGCCGCCCTCCTGGCCCTGGATATGCTCGGCGCCCTGTTCCTGGTGCACGCCTCAGCCGGCGTCTTCGCCACCAACGGCGGCTACGAACTGGTCCTGCTCCTGGCCGCTGCCGCATTCGCACTGGCACTCACCGGCGCGGGCCGCGTCTCCGTGGACCGCGCCCTCTTTGGCCGCAGCAACTCCAAGCTGGCAGTCCTGGCCTAACCACGGCCACCAAAACACCGCTCGACGGCGGCTGAGCACCTAGGGTGCCTGGCCGCCGTCGGCGTTTAGGCGGCGAAATATCGAACATTGAGGAACAGCCCGGACCATTAAGGCGCAGGAAAGATTGGGAAAACGCTTGCCAGCCTGCTGTTGCTGCTGGTAAACCTGTGACTGTTGCAGTGAGAGCTGCATCACCGCACCCCAGGTCTCAGCCTTTCTTCAACTGGTCACTTCCGGGAACCTTCTCCTGCGTCGCGCGCATCTGCACTGCTGCGCTTTTCTTTTGAATCGTTCCAAAGTAAGGCCGGGGCCGCTTCACCACCGCTCGTCGAAGGAGATGTCCGTGAAGAAACCCCCGCAAGCAAAACCAGGCCCCGAGGCAGGGCCGCCGCAGCGCCGCAGGATCCTTACCTCGGGCACCAAGGCTGCCACCGCGGCTGTTGCCTCTGCCGCGATCGCTTTGACCGGCCTCCCGCCGGTCCACGCGGACACCACCGCACTGCCGCCCGTGGGCAGCGGGTTCAAGTTTGATTTTGGCCCCGGTTCCACGGCTGAGGGCTACACGCACGTGGACGCCGACAGCCAATACTCCGCAGCCGGGAAGTTTGGCTTCACCGATACCGCCGTCACCTCGGGAGCAGACCGCGGCACAGGTGACCCCCTCCGCTCGGACTTCGTCCAAGCCCAGGGCAGCACCTTCCTGGTTGACCTGCCGAATGGCGACTACACCGTCAAGCTGACAGCAGGCGACGCTGCGGAAGCAACCAACATCGCCATCACCGCCGAGAAGATGGCCAAAGTCCAGCTCACGGACAAGCCGGCAGGCCAGTACCTGGAAATGGAATTCCCCATCTCGCTGGTGGACGGCCAGCTGAACCTCGATTTCAGCGGCACAGCGGCCAAGATCAACTCACTGGTCATCTCCGCCCGGGCTCCCCGTACCGCCACCACCGATCCGGGCGTCTACCTGGCCGGTGATTCAACCGTGCAGACCTACGACCCCGGCTTCGTACCGCAGGCCGGCTGGGGCCAGATGATCGACCGGTACTTCGACGGTGCGGTGACCTTCCGCAACCACGCCATCGGCGGCCGGAGCTCCAAGAACTTCATCAGCCAGGGACGGCTCGATGAGATCCTCCGGGTCATCAACCCCGGCGATTACCTCATGGTCCAGTTCGGGCACAACGATGCCACCATCGGCGTGGACGACCGCTACGCCTCCCCCGAGGACTACAAGGAGTACCTGCGGACCTACGTCCATGGTGCCCGGCAGCGCGGTGCCACCCCCATCCTGGTCACCCCCGTGGGCCGCCGCGACTTTGACGAGGCCACCGGCAAGTTCCGGGTGAGCTTCCCCGAGTACGTAGCCAAGATGCAGGCACTGGCCACCGAGGAGAATGTGGCCCTGGTGGACCTCTCCGCCTCGAGCCGCGCCTACTACGACGCGATCGGTCCGGAGGACACCAAGTCCGTGTTCCTCCACGTCGACGCCGGCGTCTACCCCAACCGCCCCACCGGAACAGTGGACAACACGCACTTCCAGGAATACGGCGCCATCCAGATCGCCCGCCTGGTGGCCGGCGGAGTGAAGCAGCTCAGCGTTCCGCTGGCCTCCCGCGTCAAGGAAATCGCGCCGCCGTCGTCCGTTCCCGCCACGCCGCAGGGACTCGTGGCCGGCAGCGTTTCCAACGCGGGGGCGCTGCTGAAATGGCAGCCCGTTGAGGGTGCGGACATCTACAAGGTGTACCGCAAGCTGGCATCCGAGCCGGACAGCGCCTACAAGCTCACCACCACCGCAACTGTGCCCACCGCCAACCTGGCGGGACTGGCCGAAGGCACCGCCTACAGCGTCCGCGTCGCGGCCATGAACGGCAAGGGTCTTTCCGAACCCAGCGATGCACTGTCCGTGACCACGAAACAGGCGAAGTATAAGTTTGACTTTGGCCCCGTGGGCGCGCCCGTCGAACCCGGCTATAACGAGGTGAACCGGACCATGGGCTACACCCCGGAACGCGCCTTCGGCTTCAAGGACATCTCGGTCCTCAGCGACCGGGACCGCGGCGCCGTCACCACCAACCTGCTGCGGGACTTCGTCCTGAGCGGCTCGAGCTTCGAGTTCCAGCTGGACGTGCCCAACGGCACCTATGCCCTGAAGACGTACCACAGCGACTGGATCGGCTCCACGCGGACCGATGTGGCCGCCGAAGGCATTCCCTTCGGCCAGGTCTCCTCCAGCCGCGCTTCCTCCGCCACCAAGATCATCAACCAGGTCCTGGTCTCGGACGGGCAGCTGAACCTGGCCATCAGCGGCTCGGGCCAGCGGCTTAACGGCCTGGAGGTCACCCCGCTGCTGGTGGGCCCGACGAACCTGCACACCACAGCGGTCGACGCGGCGGCCGAACCCCCTGCTGTCGACCTGGCCTGGGATGCCGTGGCCGATGCCGCCAGCTACAAGGTCTTCCGCCAGGCATCCTTCGAGTCCGAACCCCAGGTCATCGCGGAAAACGTGGCCGCCCCTGCCTTCCAAGACACCACAGCCTTCGCCGGCCTGGCCTACAAGTACTTCGTCACCGCCGTGGACAGCACCGGCCTCGAATCGGTCCCCTCCAACATGCTGGAGACCGCCCTTGTGGACCCCGGCACGCCCGTCCCCGCGCCCACAACCAAGGTGGACATCAAGGCTGTGGAGAAGACCAGCGTGACCTTGAAATGGCAGAAGGTGGCCAACGCCGCCGCCTACCAGATCTACCGTTCCACCTCACCTGACGGCCCGTTCGAATACGTGGGCCGGGCCACCGAGGTGAACTACACCGACTACACGGTCCTGACCACCATCAAGTACTACTACCGCGTCACCACCGTGAACAAGGGCGGTGAATCCGCGCCTTCGCACGTTGTGGGAACGGAAAAGGTCACCGTGGTCAACCGGCAGATGGAGCAGCTTGACCGGGCACCCGTGGCACTTCTGACGGACGGCGGAGTGCGCGTTGGCTGGCGCATGCTGGGCCTGGACCCGGAGCAGGTGGGCTTCCACGTGATCCGCGACGGCGTGCAGCTCACCGACGAGCCCATCCGCAACAGCACCACCTTCCTGGACCCCTCGGGCACAGCCGCCTCCCGCTACGTCATCAAGAGCGTGGGTAACGGCGGGGAACAGCTCACGGGCGAGTTCACGCCGCTGGCCCGGGACTACCTGTCCGTGAAGCTGGACAAGCCGGCAGACGACTACACCAAGGACGGGCAGCCCTACAGCTACTCGGCGGGTGACGCGAGCGTCGCCGACCTTGACGGCGACGGCACCTACGAAATCCTCCAGATGTGGTCCCCGTCCAACGCCAAGGACAACTCCCAGGCGGGCTACACCGGTCTTGTCTACGTGGACGCCTACCGGATGGACGGCACCAAACTCTGGCGGATCAACATGGGCCCGAACATCCGTGCGGGCGCCCACTACACCCAGCTGCTGGCCTACGACTTCGACGGCGATGGCAAGGCCGAGGTTGCCATGAAGACGGCGGACGGAACGCGGGACGGTGCCGGCACCGTCATCGGGAACGCCGGGGCCGATTACCGGAACAGCAGCGGCTACGTGCTGACCGGGCCCGAGTTCATCACCGTCTTCCACGGCGCCACCGGCACCGTCATGGACACCGTGGCGTATGAGCCGCCGCGGGGAGACGTGGGGGCCTGGGGTGACACCTACGGCAACCGTGTGGACCGGTTCCTGGGAGCCGTGGCCTACCTCGACGGCGAGCGTCCGTCCATGATGTTCAGCCGCGGCTACTACACCCGCGCCGTCCTGGTCACGTACGACCTCTCCGGCGGCAAGCTGGTCAAGCGCTGGACGTTCGACTCGGACATCAGCGGACCGCAGTACCGGGGCCAGGGCAACCACAACCTGTCCGTCGCGGATGTGGACGCCGACGGCAAGGACGAGTTCGTCTTCGGATCCATGACCATCGACGACAACGGCAAGGCGCTCTACAGCACGGGCCTGGGCCACGGCGACGCGATCCACACCAGCGATCTCGATCCGTCCCGGCCGGGACTGGAGACCTTCGCCGCCCACGAGGATATGGGCTCAAGCGGCAACAAGGGTGCTACGTTCCGGGATTCACGGACAGGTGAAGTGCTCTGGAGCATCCCGGCCACCAAGGACACGGGGCGCGCTGCTGCCGGAGACATCGACCCCCGCCACCCGGGTGCCGAAGGCTGGGCCGTCGGCGGGGATGCGGCGTGGAACTCCCCCGTTGGTGAGCTCCGGTCGGCCAAGGGCCAACTGATCGCCAACAAGATCCCTGCAGCCAACTTCCTGGCCTGGTGGGACGGCGACCTGCTGCGCGAAATCGTCGACCACGACTGGGATGCCACCACCAACACAGGTACGCCCAGCATCGCCAAGTGGAACTGGGAGACCGCCTCCAGCGACCGGCTGCTGACAGCAACCGGTGCCAAGACCAACAACAGCACCAAGGGCAACCCGGCCATCCAGGCCGACTTGCTGGGTGACTGGCGGGAAGAGATCGCCTGGCCGTCAGCAGACAGCACCGAACTGCGGATCTACACCACCTCTTCCGGTACTGACGTCCGCCTGCGGACGCTGATGCACGATCCGGTGTACCGCCTCTCCGTGGCACGGGAGAACATCTCCTACAACCAGCCGCCGCACCCGGGCTTCTTCATCGGGGAAGGCATGGAGCTTCCTGCCCAGCCGGACATCGTCTACACCCGCGCCGGTTAGTCCCAATAAACACTGATCTGCCCCGTCCGCCGATTCGGCGGGCGGGGCAGTTCTGTTTGTCTCTTTGCCGGGGCGACCGGCGGGTAACCGGGGGCGTCAGTATGATCACAGCATGACGTCCACCGGCACCCCGAATTCCGTAACCCTCCGCTTCCTGGCCGCGCCGATGGACGTGGGCCACAGCGGGTCGGTGGACGCCGGCACGGTCCTGGAGTGGGTGGACAAGGCGGCTTATGCGGCGGCCGTGGGCTGGGCGAAGTCCTATTGCGTCACGGCCTACGTGGGGAACATCCACTTTGCGGATCCCGTCAACAGCGGCGACATGGTGGAGGTGGAGGCGACCATCGTGTACACCGGGCGGTCCTCCATGCACATCCGGACTGTTGTGTCCTCGGGAGATCCCAAGGGCGGCGCGGCCACCATGCGCAGCCAGTGCATGGTCATCTTCGTGGCTGTCGGAGAGGATGGCAAACCGATCCCCGTGCAGCAGTTCGAGCCCGTCACGCCCAAAGAGATTGAGCAGCGGGACCACGCGCTGGCCCGGATCAAGGTCCGCGAGCAGATCGTCGAAGCGATGAACCGGCAGGAATATACCGATGCCGGCACGGCCGAGCGGGTGACACTCCGGTTCATGGCCGCCCCGACGGACGTGAACTGGGGAGGCAAGGTCCACGGCGGAATCGTCATGAAGTGGATCGATGAAGCCGCCTACGTTTGTGCCACCCGCTACTGCGGCCGGGACACCGTGGCGGTGTTCTCGGGCGGAGTCCGTTTCTACCGGCCCCTGCTGATCGGGCACGTGGTGGAGGTGGAGGCCCGCCTCGTGTACACCGGAACCAAGGGTATGCACATTGCGGTACACGTCCGCTCCGGCGACCCCAAGGGCGGCGGGCTCAACCTCACGACGTACTGCCTCACCGTGATGGTGGCGCGCGACGACGAAGGCAACTCAGTGCCGATTCCCGCCTGGGTGCCTGTCAGCGACGAGGATAAGAGGCTGCACGCCCACGCGCGGGAACTTCTCGAGATCAGGGGTACGGCGCCGGGCAACCGGCTCCCCAACCACTTACTGACCCAGGGCTGACCCGGTTCCCTAGAAGCCGCCACCGCCGGCGTCAGCCGCCATGTTGGCGAACCGGGAGTAGTGGCCCTGGAAAGCCACCACGATGTCCTTGGTGGGGCCGTTACGGTGCTTGGCCACCAGGATGTCCGCTTCGCCGGCGCGCGGGGATTCCTTGTCGTAGACATCCTCGCGGTGGAGCAGGATCACCATGTCGGCGTCCTGCTCGATCGAGCCCGATTCACGGAGGTCCGACACCATGGGCCGCTTGTCCGAGCGCTGCTCGGACCCACGGTTCAGCTGGGACAGCGCGATGACGGGGACCTGGAGCTCTTTGGCCAGCAGCTTCAAAGCACGGGAAAACTCGGAGACTTCCTGCTGCCGCGACTCCACCTTCTTGCCGGAACTCATCAGCTGCAGGTAGTCGAGGATGACGAGCTTGAGATCGTGCTGCTGCTTCAGGCGGCGGCACTTGGCGCGGATTTCCATCAGGGACATGTTGGGACTGTCGTCGATGAACAGCGGGGCATCATTCATGCGCCCCATGGTGGTGGCGATCTTGGACCACTGCTCGTCCTTGATGGTGCCCTTGCGGAGGTCCTGCAGACCGATGGTGGCCTCGGCCGAGAGGAGGCGCATGGCGATCTCGTTCCGGCCCATTTCGAGCGAGAACATGACCGTGGACAGGTTGTTCTTGATCGCGGCGGAGCGGGCAAAGTCCAGGGCGAAGGTGGATTTACCCACGGCCGGACGGGCGGCAATAACGATCATCTGGCCCGGGTGGAGCCCGTGCGTGAGCTCGTCGAGTTCAAAAAAGCCCGTGGGCACACCGGTCATGCCTTCACCACGGTGGCCGGACGCTTCGATCTCGTCCACGGTGGACTCCATGACGTCCTTGAGGACCACGTAGTCCTCAGCCGTCCGGCGTTCCGCCACAGCGTAGACCTCGGCCTGGGCCTGGTTGACCAGGTCCTCCACCTCGCCGTCCGAGCCGTAGCCCAGCTGGACGATCTTGGTGCCGGCGTTCACGAGGCGCCGGAGGACGGCCCGTTCGGCCACGATCTCGGCGTAGTACCCGGCATTGGCAGCGGTGGGAACGGTCTGGATCAGCTCGTGCAGGTAGGCAGGGCCGCCGATCCTGTTGATTTCTGCGCGCTTGGTGAGCTCATCGGAGACCGTTACGGCATCGGCTGGTTCGCCCCGGCCGTACAGGTCAATGATCGCTTCGTAGATGGTCTCATGGGCAGGCCGGTAAAAGTCCTGGCCGCGGAGGATTTCCACAACATCGGCGATGGCATCCTTGGAGAGCATCATGCCGCCCAGCACCGATTGCTCGGCGGCGATGTCCTGGGGAGGCTTCCGGCTGGTGTCTGATCCGCGGGTGGTCTCGACCTGGTCCAGATGCGCGATTGACAAAGCTGCCGTCCTCCATTTGTACCGGGGCCTGGGTTGCCCGGTTATTGCTGTCCTGTTGAGGCCTCATCCGGAAAAGTCCGTGCTCCGCCACCCGTACAGGTGTATCGGCAGGGTCTGACAATGCTGCCGCCAGTCCCTGGAACCGGAAATTATGGAGTTATCCCCACTGTCCACAGGTTTTCCACAGAGGCCTGTTCCGTGGGCCCACACAGGGCCCGGGACTGCAGTTTTCCCGGGGATCCCGGAGCCGCTGACTGCCCTAAGAACAGGTACCCCGCTACGCTAGCCCCCCGGGACCCGGCAGCAAAGCCGGAAGCCCCGAAGGACTGTGGATAACCTGTGCAGTAACCGGCATAGCTTGTGCACAGCCTGTGCGAAAGGCTGTGGATAATAAAAAAGTTTGCCTCCCTGCACCGCGCTGACCTGCGGAAACGCTCATCGGGGGATGTGGAGTAAATATTTCTTCTGTGGAATTTCATCCACAGGCCACGACGCGCCGGGGGCCCTCTACTCAGCCCGATCCATACCCGTGACCAAGTTCATGCCGGGGAAGTGGCCGTCCTCATATTCCCCGTCAAGCGTTTGCCCTGCAGCCTTTCCTCCTGTATGCGCACCGGTGAATATTGCTGTGGATAAAGTGGATCTGGCATAAGCTCTATGTATGGGCGAACTACTGCTGGTGCTGTTGCCTGCGATTGTGTTGGTGGCGCTCATTTGGGGGCTCTTCACGGCGCTGAGCCCCCGCGACGCCGGCATGTCGGACGCGGAAAAATACCAGCGCGACCTCGCGGAGCGCTCAGCCCGGCACTATGCAGCCCAGGTCGAGGCTGCCACTGCAGCGCGTGCAAGGCTGGAGGCCAAGACCCGCCCCAGCCAGAACACGCAGCAGCACACCCAGCAGCAGGACCATGCCCGGATGGACATGCTGAACCAGGCGGCCACCGCGGGTTCGGGCCATAACGGAGTAATGCCTGCCGGGGGTGCCCAGCTGAACCATCAGCTGGCCATGCAACTGCAGGCCATGGTCCGGAGCGGCCAAAAGGTGCAGGCCATCAAACTGCTCCGCCAAGCAACGCAATCAGATCTGGCCACCGCCAAAAAATACATAGAACGGCTCTAGAACAATGGAATCGCTTGTGGTCCCTGTCCTCATCCTCCTGGCTGTTATCGCCGGAGTTGCACTGGCAGTCCGCGCCATGGGCAGGCGGAAGGCAACACGCACGGCCGAACCGGCACAGCCGGCGGCGACGTCCGCAGAGTTGGCGCGCACTGCCGCCGCGAAGCTGTCAGAGGACGAACACCGGCGGCTCTATGCGCTGATAGCGCAGGGGCAGGCCATGGCCGCCATCAAGCTGTACTACGAAGCCACCGGCGATGGCCTGCGGGCTTCCCGCGATGCGGTGGGCGCACTGGCAGCCCACCCGCAGCCTTACCGAAGCCCCGAGGTGGCCGGCCCGGAGCAGGACGATGACGAGGACGATGAGCCCCAAAGGTTCCCGTACCGGTACCGGGCCATCGCCAGCAAAGGCGACGTGACCCGCGAGGTGAGCAGCAACATGCTCAATGACGAGATCTACGGCAGGATCCGCACCCTGGCACGCAACGGCGACACGGAGGCCGCGGCCACGGCACTCACCCGGCACTCCGACATTTCCATGAAGCAGGCCCGGGAGTTCATCGAACTGCTGGACGACTAAGGCCGGCGCCCGGAGGGGCCGGGACGCCGCGCCTAGAAGTCGAACAGCTCGCCCAGCCAGCCTTCCTTCTTCTTTTGCTGGTGCCGGCGGTCATAGTCACGGTCGTGCCCCTGTTTCCCGTACTTGCGGTCGTCGTAGCGGGGCTGCTCCCGCCGGGGCTCGAAGTTGGGGTAGAGCGGTGGCGGCGTGGGCCCGGGTGCCGGACGCGCCGGCATTCCCGGAGATGCAGCAGGCATGTCCGCGGCCCGGTCAAGGATTTTGTCGAGCTCGCCACGGTCCAGCCAGACGCCGCGGCACTGCGGGCAGTAATCGATCTCCACCCCGCTGCGCTCGGTCATCAGAAGGTCTACGGAATCCACTGGGCATTTCATGTCCCGCACAACGACCGGCGCCTCCCGAAAGTTCGCCACCGCCAGGCGTCAGCGATTTCCGGAAATGCCGGCCAATAGCTGCTCGAAGGGCAGGGACTCCATCGGAGCCGCCTTACGGCCTGGCTGGGGTCCTTCCAATAGCCGGGTGAACTCGCCGGCCGCACGGTTGATTCGCTCCCCCAGGGACGATCCGCCGCCGTCCACACTGCCCCAGTCCTGGGGGCCGGCGAAGACACCGGTTGCCGCCATTCGCGTGCGGAGGTAGGTGAACAGCGGGCGCATGGCGTAGTCCAGGACCATCTGGTGGCGGTCCGTACCGCCGGTCGCGCCGAGCAGGACCGCCTTGCCGTCCAGGGATTTGGGGTCCAGGACGTCGATGAATGACTTGAACAATCCGCTGAAGGATGCGCTGAATACCGGGGTCACGGCGATAATTCCGTCGGACGCCTCCACGCCGGCTATCACGTCGGCGAGGCGGGGAGCCGCGTAGCCGGTCACGAAGTTGTTGGCGATGTCCACGGCCAGGTCCCGGAGCTCCACGACGTCCACTTTCACGTCGTATCCGGCCGCGGCCAGTTGCCGCTCAGCCGACGCGGCCAGCTGGTCAGCCAGCAGGCGGCTCGACGACGGTACGCCAAGTCCTGCGGAAAGAACTGTGATGCGGCGGGTTTCCATGGCATTCTCCTGTTGCTCGTTCACTTCACCTTACATGCATTTGCATCTATACCGTGAACTGTTGCTGCCCCGGAAGTATTCCCGCGGGGATTGTTCCCTGTGCTGCCGCGCGTCTGCCAGACTACCTGGATGAATGAGAACAAGACCGGGCCCACGGAAGTGCCCGTGGAGGAGTTCCTGGCGTCCGTGGAACACCCGGTCCGGCGCGCTGACGGGTTTGAACTGCTGGAGTTAATGAAGTCCGTTACCGGGCAGGACCCCGTCATGTGGGGTCCCAGCATCGTCGGCTTCGGCAGGTACCACTACCGGTACGGCAGCGGACGGGAGGGCGATTCCGCCGCGGTCGGATTTTCACCGCGCAAGGCGAACCTCGCCCTCTACGGCCTCACCTACGGCCCGGACACGGACAGGCTGCTCCCGGTGCTCGGCAAGCATAAGACGGGGGCGGCGTGCCTCTACATCAACAGGCTGGACGACGTTGACCGTGACGTCCTCGCCGGGCTGATCCGGAGCGGGTACCAGCATGTGATGGCAGAACTTCATACCCCGTGAAACAGCAAGAGAAAACCCCCGCCACCGGGTTACGGCGACGGGGGTCTTTCCTGCAGTCAGCGACTACTTGCCAGCTACGACCTCAAGGTCGATCACAGCAGCAACGTCGTCGTGCAGACGGACGTTGGCCTGGTAGGAACCTACCGACTTGATGTGTGCCGGCAGTTCAACCTTGCGCTTGTCGATGCGGCCAAGGCCTGCGGCCTCAACAGCGTCAGCAACGTCGGCCTGCTTGACCGTGCCGAACAGGCGTCCGGTCTCGCCGGCCTTGACGACCAGCTTGACCGGCTTGGCGGAGAGTGCAGCGGCCTGCTTCTGAGCGTCTTCCAGGGAAGCGTGCTCGCGGGCGGCGCGGGCAGCCTTGATGGACTCAACCTGCTTTTCGCCACCCTTCGACCAGGTCAGGGCGAAGTTGCGGGGCAGCAGGTAGTTACGTGCGTAACCGTCCTTGACCTCGACAACGTCGCCAGCAGCACCGAGACCGGTTACTTCGTGGGTCAGAATGAGCTTTGCCATGTTAGTTAATCCCTTCCTTAGCCGCGGCCAGCGCCGGAGTAAGGCAGCAGAGCAACTTCGCGGGCGTTCTTGATTGCCTGTGCGATCTTGCGCTGTTCCTGGACCGTAACGCCGGTGACGCGACGGGCGCGGATCTTTCCGCGGTCGGAGATGAACTTGCGCAGCAATGCTACGTCCTTGTAGTCGATGACAGTGATGTCAGCGGCCTTCAAGGGGTTGGACTTTGGTTTGGGCTTACGGAGTTCAGCCTTAGCCATCGTGGAGCTCCTAATCTAGGGAGCCCGTGGATGTTGATCCACGGGATGGTGGTGGTCCGACGGCGGCAGCCGCTCAGGTGCCGTGAGGCACTTGGTGCGGTCCCGGCGTCGGGCCTTTATTGGTTTTGTTTAGAAGGGAGGTTCGGAGTCGGGGCCGTTGCCCCAGCCGCCTGCGTTGGAGACACCGGGCGTCGCCCAGGGATCGTCCTGTGCAGCCTGCTGGTTGCCGCCGCCCCAGCCGCCACCGGAGTTGCCGCCCTGGTTTCCACCAGAGTTGCCGCCTCCGAAGCCACCACCGCTGTTGCCGCCGCCGAAGCCGCCCTGTCCACCCTGGCCGCCGGAGCGCTGGGTGCGGTTGACCTTGGCATTGGCGTAGCGCAGGCTGGGGCCGATTTCGTCGACCTCAAGCTCGATAACGGTGCGCTTTTCGCCTTCTTTTGTTTCGTAGGAACGGCTCTTCAGGCGGCCGGTAACAATCACGCGCATGCCCTTGGTGAGGGACTCGGCGACGTTCTCGGCTGCTTCACGCCAAACGGCGGCGCGGAGGAACAGGGTTTCCCCGTCCTTCCACTCGTTGGACTGGCGGTCAAAGGTACGCGGGGTGGAAGCGATGGTGAAGTTCGCTACTGCCGAACCGGACGGTGTGAACCGCAATTCCGGGTCATTGGTGAGATTACCGATGACCGTAATGGTGGTCTCGCCTGCCATCTACTGCCTCCTTGTTCGATCCTGGGTGAAGAGTGCGTTTCCTGCGGGGTAAAGAATGAAAATCGGTGCTGAAATTACTCAGCAACAACCTTCTGCTCTTCGGGGCGGGTGATCTTGGTGCGCATGATGGTCTCGTTAAGAGACAGCTGGCGGTCAAGTTCCTTGGCGGTTTCCGGCTTGGCGGTGAAGTTCACCACGGCGTAGATACCTTCGGACTTCTTCTTGATGTCGTAAGCCAGCCGGCGACGGCCCCAGATGTCAACCTTTTCGATGGTTCCACCATCGTTGGTGATGACGTTCAGGAACTTCTGAAGCGACGGCTCAACGGTACGCTCTTCGACCTCGGGGTCGATGATTACCATCAATTCGTAAGGACGCATATGTGAACCCACCTCCTTTGGGCTAAGCGGTTACGGCATTTCCGTAACAGGAGGTTCATTTGCGATGCCGTGCGATGCCCCGCCGCCGGAACGGAGGCAGGACGCAGCACAGACTTCAATATCTTAGTGCATTTGGACCGGATAGGCGATTCGCGCTTGACACGAGCCTAGGGCGGAAGCTTGCCGAACGGCAGCAGGGGCAGCCCGTATGTGGAAAACCGTCCGCCCGGGGCCGAGGGCGGCTCCGGGCGGGCGGTTTTCAGTCAGGGTCAGGCAAGGTGGGCGGGAATTACGACGCCGGGCCCGCCTTCACGGGCACGTCCTGCGGTTCGCCGGCATCCCCGGCGGCAGCGGCCGGACCGGACCTGCGGTAGCGCCATACCCCGATGGCCACCACAACCGCGGCCAGGGCGACAGACAGCAGCAGCGATTCCCGGGTGGACTCCAGGATGACCATGCCGATGAGCAGAGCCACGATACTGCCGATCGCCAGCCACGTCAGGTAGGGGAACAGCCACATCTTCAGTGCAAGGTCCTTGGCGGCACTGCCCATACGCTTGCGGAGGACCAGCTGGGATGAGGCGATGACCAGCCAGACGAACAGGGCGATGGCACCTGAGGTGTTCACCAGGAACAGGAAGACAGTGTCCGGTGCAATGTAGTTCAGGCCGACTGTCACGAAACCGACCACCGTGGAGGCCAGGACTGCCGAAGCCGGCACGCCCCGCCGGGAGATTTTGGTCCAGGAGGCCGGCGCATCTCCGCGCTTGGACAGCGAGAAGAGCATCCGGCTGGCCGTGTAAAGGCCCGAGTTCAGGCAGGACAGGACGGAGGTGAGGACCACGACGTCCATGATGGTGCCGGCACCGGGGATGCCGAAGAGTTCGATGACGGCAACGTAGGGGCTCTTGGCGACACTCGCATCGTTCCACGGCAGCAGGGTGACAACGATGGCAATGGAACCGATGTAGAAGACCAGGATGCGCCAGACCGTGGACTTCACGGCCTTCTTGACGGCGTCCACCGGGTTCTCGGATTCGCCGGCTGCGATGGTGGCGATTTCCGCGCCGAAGAAGGAGAAGACCACAACCAGGATGCCGGCCAGGACCGCGCCGGGACCGTTCGGCATGAACCCGCCGTTATCGAGCAGGTTGGTCAGGCCGGGCGCCGGGACGCCGGGCACCAGGCCAAGGATGGCCGCGGCACCGAACAGCAGGAACAGCACGATGGCCGCAACTTTGATGGAGGCAAACCAGAACTCGAACTCGCCGTAGGACTTCACCGAGCCGAGGTTGGTCAGCGTGAGCAGGACCATCAGGATCAGGGCCCAAATCCACTGGTCAATGCCGGGCACCCACCGGTGCATGATCGCTGCGCCGGCCGTAGCCTCGATGCCCAGCACGATGATCCAGAACCACGCGTAGAGCCAGCCGATGCTGAATCCCGCCCAACGGCCCAGCGCCTTGTCTGCGTAGGTGGAAAACGAGCCGGTTTCGGGGTTCGCTGCGGCCATTTCGCCCAGCATGCGCATCACCAGGATCACCACGACGCCGGCGGCCATGTAGGCCACCAGGATTCCGGGACCAGCCTGCTGGATGGCCGCGCCGGAGCCCACGAAGAGGCCGGCTCCGATGACTCCGGCTATCGCGATCATGGAAAGGTGCCGCGGCTTGAGCGACTTTGCTAACTGTTGGTCAGCGGGCATGGGTGCGCCGTCCTTTGGGTCATTGCGAATGGATGGGAACCTGCGCCGGGGGCAACAGGCTGGGGGGCCTCCGGGCAAGGCGGCGTCCAGTGCTGCGGGTCACATGTTTCTCCCACCCTAGACGCGGGGGAGGCGGGGAGCTCATGTGCATCGGCACAGACGGCGGGAGGCCAAATCAGATCTTCCCACAGGCGCAGGCAGTTCCGTGAACCAAAAGATTACCGGGAGGCAACTGCGAAACGTCGAGGAAACGAATGCGCGAATCTTGATGGAATCCAGCAGTTATTCAACTGCCAGCCCGTCCTTGCGCGGCGCTATATTCACTTCTAACGGCTGGGTACCGTGCTGGAGGTGATGAGCCGACAGCTTGCCGAACCCCCGGTCACGGAAGTGACCGGACGGCGCGGCTTCGTATTGGAACTAGTAGCGCTGGATAACGGTCTCCTTCTGATGGGGAGACCGCATGTCCTTAATTGGCCGAAGCAACGAACTGGACCGGATCCTTTCGGTCATCCGGGGCCCCAAGGAGTCCGCCCTGGCGGTGGTGGGTGGACGCGGGGCGGGAAAGTCGGCCCTGCTGTCCGAGATTCCCACCCTGGGCGATTACCGAACGGTCTTCCTGGGCGCCAGTGCTGCAGAGTCGGACTGGCCGCTCTCGGGGCTCACGGCCCTCCTCAACGGCATGGACGAGCCCGTCCTGAACCGGATCAGCGATGAGCTCCTGCGCGACGCCGCCGGAACCATGACCGTGCCAGTGGTGTCGAGCATGCTCCTCAACGCCCTGTGCCAGCGCTCATCGTCCCGGACCGTCATCGTGATCGATGACGCAGACCAGCTGGATCCCGGCAGCCAGGCCGTCATCGGTTTCCTGGCCCGGCGGCTTGCCGGAACGGACATCGCACTGTTTCTCAGTGTCCGCGAAGACATCCAGGACAGCCCCTTCAGCGGGCTGCCGACCCTGCAGCTTGCTGCCCTGAGCTACTGCGACAGTGTGCGGATGCTGGAGGCAATGCCCGGGCGGCACACCACGACGGCGGCGGCCCACGCGGTTGCCGCAGCCACCCTGGGAAACCCGCTCGCCGCCGTCGAGCTTTACCACCGGCTGCTGGAACGGCAGGCGGAGGGCAAATATGCCCTGCCCGTCCCCTTGCCCTGCAAGGGCAGCTTTGAAGCCGAATACGCGTCAGCCGTGGGCACGCTGACGCCGGGCGCGCGCCACGTCCTGGACCTGCTCTCGCTGTCCTGCCGCAGCGACATCGCCACCCTGGAGAAAGTCAGCCCGGATGCCTGGGCCGGGGTGGACGAACTGCTGGCCACCGGTATGGTCAGCAGGTCCGGGCCACACCTGGCGATCCGGGACCAACTGCTCCGCGGTTATGTCTTCGCCGGCATGACGCCGGCCGTCCGCACAGCCGGCCACCGGGCCCTGGCGCAGGCCTCCGAAGCCACCGACCCCTACGCGCGCCGCTGGCACCTGAGCTTCACCACCCTCGAACGGCAGACCCCCTTTGGGCTGCTCCGCAGCGCGGTTGGCCTGATCCGGGGAGGGGAAGTGCCCTTCGCGGTGGAGTACATCGAACGGGCCCTCACCATCAACCCGTGGGAAGCCGAAACCGCTGCCCGCCTCACCACCCTGGCGGAGCTTCTGTTCCACCGGGGCGAGTTCGTCTACGCCCGGCGTTACCTGGACTGGGCGCAGCGGGTCACGCACCACCCCGCCTTGATCCTCCGGCTGACCGGCCTGTCATTCGAGATCGAGTTCATCCAGGGCGGGACCGTCCGTTCGAGCATGGTGCAGCGCCTGGTGAAGGAATGTGGCCAGCATGACCCGGCATATGCGGCCGGCCTGCTGGCCGGCGCCGCCCTCTACTATGCCGAACGCTGGGAGCCGAAGGACGCCGCAGAACTTCTCCGCTTAGGGGCGGACTTCCACGGGTCAGCATCGGCTGAGAGCCTGGCCATTGCTGACCGGGCCAAACTGCTGACAGCTGCCGCGGGCGGAGACACCGGCAACGTCAGCAGGAGGCACGAGCCGGCGGGAAGCGCCCGCATGCCCAGCCTCCTCGTTCAGGGGCGTTCCCTCAGCTACGCGGAGCGCTACGATCATGCGCAGGAAGCACTCGCCATGGTGCGGAGCGATGTGGGGGCAAGCAACACCATCTGGCGGGAAACCGCACTGTTCCTGGCGGTGGACAATGAGATCCGGGCGGGAAACGTGCGTGCGGCAGTCAAACTCATTGATGACCTCGAACGCCATGAACCTGAAATGAAGTACCACCGTGGCATGCGTCATGTCTTCCGGCTCTGGCGTGCCCATGCCCTGGGCGACGAGGCGCTGGCGCAGGGGTACGCCCTTGAGGCGCAGCGCTACTCGGGCGCGGAAAGCCACCCGGCCATCAGCGCCCAGCTGGCTGCCTGCCAGGGCCACTTTGCCCTCCTGCGGGGAGACCTCGCGGAATCCTTTGCCCAGCTGTCCCGCGCGACGGAGATCGGCATGGGTTTTGGCAATCCAACGCTGCTGCGGTGTGAGCCGGACCTTGTGGAGGTCCTCATCCGGCTGGGCCGGCACCGCGAGGCCACGCAGGCCCTGCAGCGCCTGGAAAGCCGATCCGTTGGGCTGCGGTCACCCTGGCTGTTCAGCGCTGTTGCCCGCAGTCGCGCGATGCTGGCCGACGGGGAGCAGTCGCTTCAGCTGTTCAACCAGGCCCTGGAGAGCAGAACCGGCCACGACTCGCTCCTGGAACGTGCCCGGACTTTGTTGTGCTACGCCGAACGGCTCGGTGCCTTGGGCCAGCTGCGGGAGGCCAGGGACCGGCTGTTGTGCGCAAAGGTGCTGTTTGACGAGGCCGGAGCGCATGCCTGGACCCACCTTGTTGACGCCCTCCTTCTGGACGAACGGGTGGAGCCGTCCCGCAGTGCCGGCAACCCGGCGTTGCTGATGCTCGCAGACCATGAACGTGCCCTTGCACACATGGTGGCCCGCGGCATGCGCAATAAGGAAATTGCCGCCAAGCTGTTCGTCTCCGTCCGGACCGTGGAAGTGCGCCTTACTGCCATCTACCGAAAGCTGGGAGTGGAATCGCGGGCACAGTTGACCGCCTTGGCGGCCAGCAAGGAGACGCCGTCCCGGCAACAGTACGTCTTGCCGGTTCTCTAGTCCCATCCTTCCCGGCCGCAGGACGCGGGAGAGTCGCTCGAAAGTGTCACCTCACGCGTGGACGTGATTGCCGCCGTCGCCGTCCAGTCCCTGCCGGCAGGGTAGAAGGCACAGGCTGATCCGGAACGATGTTTTCCATAACAAGGGGCGCCACCTGCTTGGCGAAGGCCCATCCCCGGTCAAAGTCGGTCTTGTGCTGCCACAAGAATGCCCCCCGGATGGTCGGGAACTCCTTCTCGACCATCCGCCATGCTGCACGGACCTCATCCAGGGAGGAGTAGTTCGTCCCGCTGTCCATGCCGAAGCCCACCACGATCTTGCTCGCGTCCCCACCGGCGACTTTTTCCACCCATTCGCGCGTGCTCTTGATGATGTACGCCGGGTCCGCCAACTCCCGGCCGTCGTAGAACTGGGGCCCGGCGTAGGTCATGAGGTCCTTTGACAGGGCTTCCTGGATCATGGCCTTGTCCTGGGTCTTCCAAGGGGCAGGTGGGCAGGTGATGCCGAACTCCTGGCCGAACCGGCGCTTCAGCTCTCTGAACATCCACAGGTATTCGTCGGTGTTCGGCGTGGCGTCGGATTCGAAGGTGTTGAAGTCCACGCCGTCGATCGCCGGCCGGGCCGTGGTACCTCCCAGCTCGGTGTTGATACGCACCACACTGTCAACGAAGCGCCGGCTCACCTCACGGGAGGAAAAACTGATCTCCTGGCCCGCGCCACCAGCGGAAAGCACCACACGCTGACCCCTGGCGCGGACAGTCCGGATGTCGGCGGCGATCTCATTCATTCCCCACGCGATGCCCCCAACGTCACCGGAGCGGCCGGCCGCAAACAGGTAAAGCACGTTGTACGCCTGGGGTACCTGCGTGAGGTGGATGCCGAAATTCCAGCGTGTCCAGTAGACGCCGACGACCTTGCTGGGCAATTCGGCTATGACGCCCTCCTCCTGGTTTCCGCCCGGACGGGCGCCCGGAGCTCTTCAGCCGTCCATTTCCAAGGCTGTGCTGACAGCATCCCCGCGCACCTCTGTGGTGGCGCACAGGCCCCTCTCGTTCATTGCGTCCACGATGGCCTGCAGCGCATCAAGGGATTCGATTCCCGGCCCGTCGTGCATCGTGATGATCGAGCCATCCCGCATCGATCGGATCGTAACATCGGCTATTTCCTTTGTGGTCGCACCCTCGTTATCCCGTGTGTTCACGATGTTGTCGTCAGCGTTTCCCCAAGACATCACGAGACGCAAGCCGAGATCCCGGGCGATCCCGTCCACCCGGCTGTTGACCGCGCCGTAGGGCGGGCGGTACAGCGTGGGGCGGGGGACGCCGGCAGCCGTGAGCGCCGCGTTTGTCCGCTCCAGCTCGCTACGCACCCATTGCGTCCCCCAGGTTTCCTTGCTGCCATCGGGTTTCTCACCGGTGGTGAGGTTGGCGTGGTCCCAGGTGTGATTACCGATGACGTGGCCCTCGGCAAGGGCGCGGGCCACGATGCGCTCACGCCCCTTTACTTTGTTACCGTTCCAGAAAAGGACAGCATCAATGCCGAAACCATCAAGCGCATCGAGCACCCTCCCGGTGTTCTCGCGGGGGCCGTCATCGAAGGTAAAGGTGACGTGGCCGGCCGAGCAGCTGCTGTTCAGTGGGCGCTCGACAAGAGGGGCGCTCTGCGATGCATTGGTGGCAGCAGCAGCCGGGGTTGAGTGTTCCTGGACTACCGTATGGATTGCTCCGGCAAGGGCAAGGGCGAAGGCAACCGAAGCGGCCACAGCCGTCGTCGTACGACGGGTTCGAGTCATGGCGTGTCGCCCTCCCCACAGGCCACGCCATCCCTATTGCTGTCCAGCTTCAGCGTGTCCTTGCCCGGGTCAACCTTGATGCCTTTCACGAATATGGTGCGCGTCTCCCGGCAGGTCCAGGTGCCCACCATGCCGTGGGCGGCGTGGCTGGGTGGAACGACCGGCAGGCACTGACCGGGGTCCCCATAGCCGACCACGCAGCCGCCGTTTCCGCCGGCCTTCAGTTTCTTGGCGTCGACCTCTGGTGCCTCGCGCATCTTCACGCCGGTGGCCTGCCCCTGGTGGCCGGCATTCACTGCCTGGGCCTCAGGCTCGACGACGGCATGCGGCCTGGTGACGGGCTCGCTGACAGCCCCTTCGCTGCCCGGCGGCGGCGCGGCCGTTGCCAGCATTCCGCCTGCGGTGGCCCAGGTGGCGAGGAGCGTTACGACGCCGACCAGGGTTCCGGCCGCACTCCTGCGCCAAGTGCTCGTGCGCTGCTGCTTAGTCACGGTTTGTCCACTCATGGTCTTCTTCCTCATCGGATGTTGATCCAGCGAGCCACCGAGGGGACTCCCTTGTCGTCCAGGACTGTGAGCATGTACGGCCCCGGCGGCAGGAGCGCCCGGTTGGTGGGGATGGTGGCGGTTTTAGCGGCCCCGCCTGACAGAGGCAGGTCCACAAGACGGGAGTTGGTGTCCGTCTGGTGCGTGGCCGACCCCGGGCTCGTGAGGGAGGCGCTGATGACGTTGCCCGTTGTGCCCAGCGCGAAGGCCTGCCCATACTTTGCGTTGGCCGGGGCACCTGTAATCGTCGGGCGAGCACCCTTGAACAGATAGGGCGGCTCGTAGACGCTGAGCCGCTTCTCGTAGGAGTTGTCGACCGGATTGGACCCGATGGCGACGACGCGGCCGTCGGGCAACAGGAGCGTCGAGGAGTGGTAGTTCCTCCCCACCGGGTCGGCAGCCACCTCAGCCCAGCTGTTGCCGGCCGGCGAGTAGATCGCGGCGCGCCGGACGTCACCGGTCCGGTTGCCTGTGGATCCATGGCTTGCCAGGACGCTGCGATCCGGGAGGTTCGTAAGGTTCACGTACATGCGGCCCTCGGTCCCAGGCAGATTGGGGCCAGGTACCCAGGCCGGGTTGGCCTGGTTCATATCCACAATGTCCACGGTGTTGGTGGCACCGCCGAATTCCGTGCTGCCACCACCTGCGATCATGAACTTCTGGTTCTGGGCCGGCGGCAGCAGCACGGAGCCTGCCTGGTCACGCAGCTGCGGCACGCGCAAGCCGGGGATGTCGCCGATCCGCGCCCGGCGCCAGTCGTAGATAAAGGACCCTGAACCGGGCTGTGCATCACCGAAAGTATGGCCTCCGGTGTAGAACATCCGGCTGTCCGCCATCAGGAACATGTGCGGGTACGTGCCCAGGTACCGGTTGGTCTGAGGGACTTCGTTGCGTGCGAGCCAGCGGTTCTGCGAGAAGCTGAAGATCTCGGTCGCGGTCGAGCCGCCGCCGTTCTGGTCGTAGCCGCCGGCCATCCAGATGTCACCGGTCTCGAGCTTGGTGAGCGTGGGGTACCAGTGGCCGTCGATCGCGTCGTTCGTCTTTGTGTAGGCATTCGTGGCCGGGTCGAAGACGTACGACGACTTCAAGCCCTTGTACGACGCGCTTTCCGGGGTACCCGCGTAAGCTTCCGTGCCGCCCTGGACGAGAATCTTCCCGTCCGGAAGGGTCACATGCCCGGAGCAGAACATGTCCGACGGCGTGGGAATGCTGGTGTAGGTGTTGGTCGTCGGATTCCAGATGTGCGTCTGGAACGTGCCCGGCAGGAATTGGCCCTCCCAGTCGTTGCCCGAGCCCGAGATCAGCAGGATCCGGTTGTCGCGCAGGAGGGTGGCGTGCATCGCGCGTCCCGGCATGCTCGACGGAGTGGTCCAGCGGCCCGTGGCTGCGAAGCCGGTGGTCGGGGGTGGCGTCGCTGCCCCGCCTGTCATGGTGAACCGCGCGGCGGCGTCGCCATAGCGCTCGTAGTGCTCCACCACCACTGTGTGGGGACCAGCGGCCACGTTCCGGGTGGCCATGTAGGTGGACGCGCCCTGGTCTTTCCAAGCGTCGATGATGGTTGTCCCGTCCAGCTTCACGCGCACGCCGTCGTCACTGGTAATCGTGAACGTCTGGTCGCCGGCGGGGAGGTCGAGCGTCCGGGTCCACCGGGTCGAGTCCTCTGTCCCATCCAGCCCCGCTCCGGCCCCGGTTGCTCCGGGCCAGGAGAAATTGATCTCGGCGTCACACCGGGTCAGGGCGGGAGTGCCGCCCAAATCGATGTTATTGAAGTACTGGCCGGTGAAGCCGGTGCACTCACCGGGCGGCGGGGGTGGTGGCGGCGGGGGCGGCGGGGCGCCGCCGGAGGCAGGAGAAGTCACCGTGGCACCAATCTTGGCGTTGGCGATGAGCCAGTTGCGCGACTCCCCGTGGCCTGACAGCACGAAGCCGCCCTCGGGAATCGCCAGGCCCGGCGCACCGGTGGCCTGGCGATCATTGAAGTCCGTGACCTTGCCACCGACGACCGCTGCCTCGGCACCCCACTGGTTGGCAGGAGAAGCGGTCTGGCTCGCAGTCCTGGTGTACCGGACCAGGAAGTCCGCCGCACGATAAATATTGGTGCCGTTGATGGCATGGGACTGGCCGTTGATGGTGGCCGTCGAGTCGTTGACCTCCGTCGGAGGGGGAGGGGGTGGCGCAGTCCCGTCGCCCGGGACAGTCACCGTGATGGGCGGCGTGCGACCGGCAGGGCCACCGGCGGTGCGGGTCCACTCCTCGTCCAGGACGTGGGACTCGATCTTGTAGGTGCCGGTGGTGGGCAGCGTATAGGTCCTGGTGCCGGGGTGCTCGTAGTCCCCGTCACGCGTCGTGACCGTGCGGTTGGCCGGCACGGTCCAGGTGCCGCGCCAGGTCCCGTTGAGCCGGGTTCCGGTCGACGGCGCGAGGGTCTCTGCCATGAGGACCTTGCCCTCATGGTTGTTCGGGTTCTGCTCGATGAAGCTCGGGTGGTACAGCCACCACTCGACCTTCACGATGTTGCCACGCGCCTCCTGAAGTTGGCGCGCCGTCGACTCCAGGGCGACGGCTCCGGCGAGAACAGCACCATCCTTGGGGGCGACCAGCTGGACGTCGATACAGACGGTGGGGCCTACCTCCACCCAAGGGCACGGGGCCGCGTGGGCTGACGTGACCAGCGCCGACGGCACGGTCAAAACCGCCAGGCTCAGTACGGCAGCGAACGCGGCGGCTCGCTTTGGACGCGTGTTCATTTTGTCTCTTTCTTGGTGAAGACGAGCCACATATCCGTCTCGGAGTGCTCGCGGGCGGGCATGGTTGCGGTGAGCTTGTAGTGAGGGCTGTCCCGCAGGGCCTGGAGCAGCACGGCCTGTCCTGCATCCTGGTCGGGTGCACCGGTGCTGGCGGAGCGAAGGATGACGGATTGGAACCGCTGATCCTCCACAGCCACCCTGATGGCCTCCTCCCCTTGGGGGTAAAGGGAGAAGGTGGTTTCCCAGGTGATCTCCGGGCGGTCACGCAGGTGGTACTTCAGGGAGTCCGTCGCCGAGGAGATGTAGATGCCCGGCCTGGGGCTGTCCCCCATTACGTTAAGTACGGGCTGGACGCTGACCCAGGAGGCGAACATGGCCTCAGAGCGGGAAACGCCGAACAGCAGGGCCGCCAGCAGCAGCACCGAGACCGGGAGCAGCTTCCATGTGCGCCTGGACAGCTTGGCCAGCGCGTAGCCGGCCAGCGGAGCCAGGAAGAGCGCGGAGTAGGCCATGTGCTTGTCGAAGGAGACGCCCTCGCCAAGAATCAGCTGCGCGGCGGGCAGCGCCATGCCGCCACCGAGCAGCCCCAGTCCCAGCAGGGCGTGACCCTTCCCGCGCCGGGCAAGCATAAGTCCTCCCGCCAGTGCGACAAGGATCAGGATGCCGATGTCGAGCGCCATCCACGCCAGGAGATCCTCCGTGGAGTGGGGGCTGAGCGCGGATCGATCGGCGGTGGTGAAGGCGATGCCTGCCGCGATTTGGGCGGACCAGGCGAGCCATGCGGCAGCAGGGATCGCCGCCGCAATGATCCCAGCCACCCCTGCCCGCCAGCGCGGCGAGGTCAGGAACACCACGCCGAGCACCACCGGGATGAAGATCGCGCCGGTGTACTTCATGACGGGGACCAGGCCGAGGATGGCGCCGGTGGCCACTGCCGATGGCCAGCCCTTCTGAACGCCTGTCCAGAAGGCGCCGGCGAGCATGGCGATGACCAAAGCGTCAAAGGTGGCCAGTGCGCCAGCGAACACGACCGGCCCGGTCAGAGCGAAGACGGCAGCGGCGAGCATGCCCTCACTCCGGTATCCCAGGTCGGCCAGCGCCCGGTAGACGAAGATCGTCGCCGCCAGCACGCAGAGCAGGCTGAACACCCTCACCAGGAGGAGCCCTCCGAGGGTGTCCAGGACGGCAGCGAGCACGGGGTAGACAAACGGTACGCCGGAGAACGAGTCGCCGTACGCCTCGACGCCGTCGCCTGTCAGCCAGTGCCTGAGGTAGTCGTGCCCGGCGTTGATGTAGAGCGCTTCATCGATGAAGGCTGTGTTGGACAGCCGCAGGCTGAGTGCGGCCAGCAGGGCCAGCAGCGCGATGAGCGGGGCAAGGCCCACCCACCGTGGTGTGCCCGCGACCCGCAGCCTGGGCGGCAGGGCCTGGCTGACGGCCTCGTTCCAGGGTGGGCGGCGGTAGGCGTCGACCGTGCGGGTGAGGGCCTCAGTCACGTGGATTCCCTCCTCGGAGGCAGAGTGCTGTCGTGCTTGTGCTTGGGCAGGATGCGGCGGATGGCGATCGCGAGGATCAACAGCGTGAGAGCTGTCAACGCAGCGACCCCAGCCATGAAGCCGTCGTGTGTGACCTCTTCAAGGAGGCCCAGAAATGTGTCCATCAGGTCAGCCACTCCTTCTCGCCACCGCGCAGCGCAAGGCGAAGTGCCTGCCAGTACGCAACCGATTGGTATGTTTCGTAAATCCACAAAGGAATGATGAGGGTGGCGTAGATGCGCGCTCTCCATCCCGCGTTCCAGGTGGCTACCAGCTGGTCAAGCATGAATACCGGGATGATGAGCAGCCAGAATGGGTAGAACGCCACCCCCTCAAAGGCCAGGGCGTAGCCCCAGGTCATCAGCATCAGCAGGGGGATGACGCTGCGGAAGTATGTCCACGCCTGCACCGCCCAGGCCTTGCGGGTATGTTCCACGAACCCATACGTGAACAGGGTCTCCAGCGTTCCCCGCTGCCAGCGCAGTCGCTGGACCATCCAGTCGTGCCACGTTGGCATTACGTCGGTGACCACGACGCAGTCGATGGCACAGCGGGGGTCGTAGCCCACCCGCTTCAGCGCCACGGTCAGTTCATAGTCCTCAGTAAGGGAGGATTCGTCGTAGACCAGTCCCTTCACTCCGGGGATGAGAGTGCTGCCTCGCATCCCGGCCACCTTGCGCAGGGATTCGACTGTGAACATGGTGGCGGCGCCCGATAGCACATGGATGCGCCCGGCACGGCGGTGCACTGTGCGAAGCCCCTGCGTGTACTCGATCTTTTGAAGGAGGGCCACGCGGGATGGGTGGTCGGCGGCAACATAGGAGCCACTGATCCCGCCCCTTAACGGCCAGCACTCAAAGTAGGCCATGCCGGCAGACACGAAATCATGGTTTAGGCGGCTGTCTGCATCCATCATCAGTACGACGTCATGAGGCAGAAGAGCAGGAAGGACCATGGCAAGCCCCTGATTGAGCGCGCCCGCTTTCCTGGCGGTGTTGTCCCGCGTTTCCAGGACCTCCACCCCCATTGCCCTGGCGATGTCCACGGTGCCGTCGGTGCAGTTGTCTGCGGCCACGAGGATACGGTCCGGGGCCTGGGTCTGGCGGCGCAGGCTGTCGATCGTCTGTGCGATCCCGATCTCTTCATTGTGTGCAGGGATGATCGCTATCACCCGCGCAGGCGGCCGCAGCTTGTCTGTCGCTTGGGCGAGTGGGCTTTCGCTGCGGTCATTGCCCAGGTTCACGACGGCATCGTTGGTGGTGGTCATGAGAGCTGCTCCTCGCGAACTGAAGGGGCGGGCAAGAGGCGGCCCGCATCCGGACGAATGCGATAGATGACCCGGGACGTAAAGGCGAAGCGGATCAGGAACGCGGCCGCGAGGGTGGCGGCCTGCGCGACGAGGCCGGGAACGAGCAGGACGCTCACCAGGAGTACAAGCACCGGCATCCGCACGAGCGTCTCGATGTTGTTGAAGCCGAAAGCCGCCAGGATGCGCTGCCGCAACGGGCGGCCCCCGCGATTGTCCTGGAAGACCAGCCGCTCCTGCATCAGGAAATTACTCAGGATGGTCAGCTCGGTGGCCACGATCGCAGCCGGAAGGTAATGCGAGCCCAAGCCGAGCATCGCCGCCATGATCGCCAGGTTCAGGACAGTGCCGAAAGCACCCACGGCCGCGAATCTGGTCATCCGGCCGACCAGAGGATTCGTGGTCATTTTTCTCACTTGTGGGAAGACCCTCACAGCTGCAGGGACGGGGCCGCTGTGCGTGTCCTGAAAGAGAGGAGGAGCCATTTTCACCGTAGTCCTGAGCTCGAAAATGCTGCCGGGCAGTCTTACTGCCTCCAAGCTAGGCATGGCAGGAGCCCAATCATCCGCGCGGGTGGACCACGGTGCGGGTAATAGGTGGTTCATTGGGGAAGCTGCGGAAACTGCGGGAATCGGCCCGACACGAACGGCGCTGGTCAGTCCTCAAACAGCGGGGAAAGCCGGGTGTCGCCTGAGCAGAACCTCACGAGGGCAAGGCAAGGCACCGCTTATCCAAAGAGGGAGCGTTTGAGGATGCCCATGCGCACGGCCGTAGGACACCGCACTCAAACGCCTGGTGCGGCGCGTTGTGGCTACCCGCACTCGGCGAGCTGTTGGCCCCACATCATTTTGGAAAGTTACTGGCCGGGGGAACCGTAAGCCGTCCGGAAAAACAGCTCCGTCACGGCCGCCAGCCGCCGCGGATCCTCCACGCCGCACAGCTCCCGGGCGGAGTGCATGGACAACAGCGGAACCCCAACGTCCACCGTACGGATTCCCAGCCGCGTGGCCGTCAACGGACCAATGGTGGAACCGCAGGGAATCGCGTTGTTGGAGACGAATTCCTGGAACGGCACGCCGGCCTCGGAGCAGAGCCGGGCCCAGAACGCGGCGCCAGGCGCGTCCGTCGCATACCGCTGGTTCGCATTGATCTTCAGCAGCGGCCCGCCATTGAGCACCGGGTGGTTGGCGGGGTCGTGCCGTTCCGCATAATTCGGGTGTACCGCATGCCCGGCGTCTGCCGAGACGCAGAACGACGCCGACATCGCCTGCCGCCGCTGGCTCACCGAGGCCCCCAGGCCGTCGGAGATGCGTACCAGAACATCCTCCAGAATGGGCCCGCAGGCGCCGGAGCGGGAGTTGGAGCCGATCTCCTCGTGGTCAAAGGCGGCAAGGACGGCGATGGGCCCGGAAGCAACCCCACCGGAGGCGTGCGAAATCAGCGCAGCAAGCCCCGCATGGGTGGACGAAAGGTTGTCCAGCCGCCCGGATGCGAAGAACTCACCTGAACCCCCGAAAACCGCAGGGGCCTGCGTGTCCGCAACAACGACGTCGTACCCGCCAATGCGTGCAGGATCCACGGAAGCATCAGGCACAGAAGAAGCCAAAACGTCCAGCAGGTCAAAATCAGCCGGGTTGCCCAGCCCCCACACGGGGTTCATGTGCCGCTGCTTATCAAGGGTGAGCCCCTCGTTGACGGCCCGGTCCAGGTGGATGGCCAGCTGCGGAAACCGGAGCAGGGGGCCGGTTTCCGTCAGGTGCTCGGTGCCGTCCAGCATCACCAGCCGGCCCGCAAGCTGCAGTTCCCGGTCAAGCCAGGAGTTCAGGAGCGGACCGCCGTACACCTCCACACCGGCCTGGAGCCAGCCGTGGGCGCCGGTGGTCGGCTTGGGTTTGAGCTTGAAGGACGGCGAATCGGTGTGGGCCCCCAGGATGTTGAATCCGGTGGTGGGTCCTGCGCCCCCCGGAACCACCCACGCGATCAGGGCGCCGTCGCGGATGATGAAGAACGAGCCCGGCCCGCCCTCCCACGGCTCCAGCTCATCAAGCCGCGTAAACCCCGCCTCCTCCAGCCGCCGGCCCGCCTCGCGGACCCCGTGAAAGCTCGACGGCGATGCGCTGACATAGGCGCCAAGGTCCCTGATGTGGTCTGCGGCGGAGGAATCGAAAGGCATGCTCCCGAGTCTAGATGGTTACGTTAAGCCCCGCCGTGTACCCCTGCGCCGCCGATCCGGTCATCGTGGCGAGCTGGTAAATGCCGCCGTCGTTCCGAAAGACGCTGTCCGACTGCAGGGTGGTGCGACGCATCGCGGCCACGCTGTCCTCGTACCCGGACGTGGCGTAAACGTCTTCACAGGCCGCCTGCGTGAGGGCAATCTGGGAAACGGCCAGCACCTGCCCTGCCGTGGTGGCATTGCTCATGGACTCGAACACCTCAAAGTGGATGTGCGGCCAGCGGCGCGGATAGGCGCCGGGGAAGATCGATATGAAGGTGGCCTGACCGTTGGTGTCCGCTTCCTGGACCCCGCGAAGGTAGTTTTCATTGGCCAAACCGGAGTCGTACATGGAGTACTTCCCGTCCCGGTCGCAGTGCCAGGCATAAACGGCCGCCCCGGCCAGCGGCCGGCATCCGTTCGCGTTGTCCAGGAGTGTCAGGGTGAAGGTCAGCGGGACGCCTTCCGCCTTGCCGGAAAAGGCACCGAAACTTGACGTGATGTCGCGGCGGACCACTCCGGAGGCTGTCAGTGCATCCGGTCCGTTGGAGCCATCGGCCGGGAAGGGCCCTGCCGTTTCCTTTGGAATGTCAACGCCGCACTCTGTAATCGCCCGGGTAACCGTGGGGCTGGCCGGGGCGGAGGATATCCCGCCAGGTGCCGGGGCGGCCGGGGAGAGGGAAACGGACGACGGCGACGGGCCGGCGGGTGTGCCTTGCCCGGGCGTGCAGGCAGCCAGGGCTGCCACGGCGCCGCCCGCGCCAAGGAACCTCCCCAGGAAACGGCGGCTCATCATCGTTGACAGGTCGAAGTCGAGTCCCCGGTCATGGTTCGGATGCGGCTGCCTGGCGTCCGCGCCGGGATCTTCGGGCGTGCGGAAAGTGGTCATGACTCCATCAAAGGCCACCACGCGTGCCTTGCATAGGTCCGTATCAGCCGTGCATAGATCTGTATCAGTAGTCCGGGTTGCTGGGGACCACCAGGCCGGTCTCATACGCATAGACCACTGCCTGGACGCGGTCGCGGAGGTGCAGCTTGGTGAGGATCCGGCGGACATGCGTCTTGACGGTGGCCTCGGACAGGAAGTAGCGGTGGGCAATTTCAGCATTGGAAAGACCTTCAGCCATCGCCTCCAGCATTTCCGTCTCCCGCGGCGTGAGGTCTGCCAGCAGGGGGTCCGGTGCGGGCGCGGCAGGTGCCGGCCGGGCCGAGCCGCGGACGTACGTTTCGAGCAGGCGCTGGGTGATCCGGGGCGCCACCACGGCGTCGCCGCTCGCCACTACGCGGACGGCATTGATCAGGTCCGACGGCGCCGCATCCTTCAGGAGGAACGCGGACGCACCTGCCTGGAGACCGGCGAAGGCATACTCGTCCACATCGAACGTGGTCAGGATGATGATCCGGGCGCAGGAGCCGGTGGCGGTAATGGCCCTGGTTGCCTCGATGCCGTCCAGGACAGGCATCCGGACGTCCATCAGCACCACATCCGGGTTCAGCTCGCCCACCAGCCGGATGGCCTCGGCGCCGTCGGACGCCTCACCCACAATCCGCAGGTCCTCCTCGCCTTCCAGGATCAGGCGGAAACCCATCCGCAGCAGGGGCTGGTCATCCACCAGCAGGACGGTGATCGGGGCGTTTTCGGTCATACCTTGCCTTGCAGTTCGTGCGGATAGGGACTGAGTTCCGGCTGGTCATCGCCCGGCCAGCACAGCACGGCGTGGACGCGCCAGCCGCGGCCGGTTGGACCGGCCTCCACCGTGCCGGCGTAAATGCGCGCACGCTCCGCCATCCCCGCCAGCCCCTGGCCGGTTCCGTAGGAGCCGGCCTGGACGCCTCCCTCACTGGGCTGCTGCCCCGGAAACCCCGCGCCGTCGTCGAGCACTTCAATGGTGACCGTGGAACCGGACCGGACGATGCTGACGTCCACCCGGCCCAGCGACCTGGCGTAGCGGAGCACGTTGGTGAGCGACTCCTGGACGATTCGGTAGACCGTGAGCTGGAAGGCGGCGTCATCGGGCAACGCCGGGCCGCTGTGGGAGTAGTGCAGCGGCAGCCCGGCCGTGCGGAACCCTTCCAGCAGCTTGGCCAGGCTGTTCCCGGCGGCGATCGGCAGCCTGGGGGCGGTTGCGCCGGCATCATCCCGGAGGACGCCCAGTACGCGCCGCATGTCGGCAAGGGCGGTGCGGCCGGTCCGGGACAGCTCGCCCAGCACGTCACCGGCGCGTCCCGGGTCTTTCCGGACCACGACGGCGGCGCCGTCCGACAGACTGATCATCACCGTCAGCGAGTGGGCAACGACGTCGTGCATTTCCCGGGCGATCCGGTTCCGTTCGTTGACCGAAGCCAGGCGGGCTGTCCGTGCCGCCCAGGCCGCCACCTCCTGCTCGTGTTCCCGCCGTTGCTTCACGCCGATGCCGATGCCGGTGGCGATGACGTTGGACAGCGCGATGCTGGCACCGGTGGCAATGCTGGTCAGGAGGTTGAAGTCGCCCTGGTTGGCCCCCACGTCGTGGACGAAGGAGCTTTCCATGGGGTGGGTGTGGGTACCCACGGCGGCCAGCAGGTAGAGGAGAGCCAGCGGCGCGGTGGCCACCGCCATGGTGATCAGCGCGAACCGGCGGGTGTGGACCACGGCCACGGCATAAAGCGAGAACCACAGCCCGGCGGAGACGTTGGAGCCCCAGGGATGCAGCAGCGTAACGGCCACCTCCACCACCGCCACGAAGGCCACCAGGCCTACCGGGTGGGCCCGGCGAAGGAACATCGCCGCCGCCACCGCCGCCAGCAGGGCTGCCGCGGGCCAGTTGCCGGAGATGACGGCATCAACCACTGTCGGCGTCACCAGCAGTGCATAACCCAGCGCCACCACCGCATCCATGACGCGCGGGTGCTGGTAGAGATACCGCCGGACAAGTCCCCGGCGGCGGGCCGTGAGCTCGGCAAAGGACGCGTCAGCCTGTCCGGCTGCCGCGTCCATTGCAGGTCCCCCCTGGTTCATACGGGTCAGACGTCGCGTTTCTTCAGCACGATCATGGCCGGAATGAGGAACAGCAGCACGTAACTCAGGAAGATCAGGCCGCCCTGCCATGGATCGATCACGCCGTCCGTGTGGCCAATGGACAGGAACCGTCCGCCGGCGTCGCTCGGAATGTACTGCGGGACGTACTTCCAGAAGTCGCCGGGGATGAGCGTGAGGAAACTCGCGGCAATGGACAGGACGAAGAAGATGCCCACCAGGACGGTGATGCCGCCGGCCGAGTTCCGCAGCAGGGTTCCCAGCGAGAGTCCGATCAGGGCAACGCCCGCCACATAGAGGCCGCCGGTGAAGATGCTGTACAGCACACCGTCGGTGGACCAGTCCAGGTCGAAGCCGATGCCTTGGAACACCGGCATGGCGATCAGGAACGTGGCCACGCCCGCGATGGTGGTGATGACGTACGAGATCACGGCAAGAATGATGGCCTTGGCCACGAAGGCCGGTGTGCGGCGCGGAACGGCATTCATGGTGGAACGGATCATGCCGGTGGCGTATTCGGAGGACATGAACAGGACTGCCAGGGATCCGAGGACCAGGATGCCGATCTGCAGGCCGGCGTTGGGCAGGTTGTAGAGGTCGAATCCGGATCCCGGCGGGAACGTCTGTTCCATCATTTCAGGGGTCAGGGTCTGGCCCTGGTCCCTGGCATTGCGGATCATCTCGTCCAGGAATGTGTAGCGGATCAGGACGGCCAGGGCTCCCACGCCCACGATGGCCACCAGTGTGAGCAGCAGCAGGATGCGGGTGGACATCAGGGACCAGAGTTTGATCCATTCGGAGCGGAGTACGCCGCCGAAAGTGACGCCGTGGGACCCTGCCGAGGAACGGGCGGGGGCGGCAGCGGTTGGTGTTTGGGTGCTCATGGTCCTTACTTTCCTGCCGTCGCCGGGGAGGCCAGGGCAGGCCCTCCGGTCAGGTGCGAGTGGTATTCAACTTCATCCTTGGTGAGGTCGAAGTAGGCGTCTTCCAGGCTCGAAACCTGCGGCGTGAGTTCGTACACCAGGACACCGTTGCGGAGCGCCACCTCCGCGATTTCGCGCGGCCCGATGCCGGTCACCGTCAGGGTTTCCGGTTCGCTTTGGTCCACGGTGACGCCGTCTCCTGCCAGCAGTGAAGAAAGCTGCGGGGCGGAGTCCGTGCGGACCAGCGTCCTGGACTGGCGGGTGCCGGCGATGATTTCCTGGACAGGGGCGTCGGCGATGATGCGGCCGCGGCCGATGACGATCAGGTGGTCGGCGGTCTGGGCCATTTCGCTCATGAGGTGCGAGGAGAGGAAGACGGTTTTGCCCTGGTTCGCCAGGTAGCGGACCAGGTTCCGTACCCAGAGGACGCCTTCGGGATCCAGGCCGTTGACCGGCTCATCCAGGATGAGCGTTTGCGGGTCGCCAAGGAGGGCGGCGGCGATGCCCAGCCGCTGGCCCATGCCCAGCGAAAAGCCGCCGGCTTTCTTCTTTGCCACGGCATCAAGGCCGGTCATCTCAATGACCTCATGGACCCTCGCCTTGGGGATGCCGTGCGTGGCAGCCATGGCCAGGAGGTGGTTGTATGCGCTGCGGCCCGTGTGGACGGCCTTGGCATCGAGCAGGGCACCCACCTCGTGGAGCGGCGCCTTGTGGTGTGCGTAGGGCAGCCCATTTACCGTGACGGATCCCGACGTCGGCCGGTCCAGTCCCATGATCATGCGCATGGTGGTGGATTTACCGGCGCCGTTGGGGCCCAGGAAGCCGGTGACTTGCCCTGCCCTGACAGTGAAACTGACTCCGGCCACGGCGGTTTTCGCGCCATAGACCTTGGCCAGGTCTTTTGCCTCAATCATGGATATGTTCCTTCGGACGGCAGCGCAGGGCTGCGGATGGGTTCAGGTACGCGGTGTACCCCTTACGCTACCGATGCCGATGCCCCATTTCGCCTGTCTCAGGGATGATTCAGGGGCAACTCAGGGTAGTCCCCGTGGATGACCGTCAGCCCAACAGGCGGCCCGCTCTCCTAGGAGTGGGGCGTGTAATAGGCCAGGGCCCGGGGAACCACGCTGTACTTCACGCTGCGCACACCGGCCAAGGCCTCGCCGTCCACCGCCAACGCCATGGGCGCCCCGCCGGCATCGATGCGGACCTCTGTTGCCTCCCTCAGGTGGGTGATCCGCGAACCTGCCACCGTTCCGGTCAGTACCGACCACAGGAGCCGGAGCCGCGCGAACGATTCATCGGCCGTGATCAGCCTGACGTCCAGGACCCCGTCGTCCAGGACCGGGCGGAGCAGCGGCGCGTGGTCCCGGGGATAGTAGCGGCCCCGCCCCACGTAGGCGATCCACACCTTGTGCAGGACACCGTCCACCGTGAGAGTGACGGGCGTCCCCGCGGCGAAGGTCCTGATCATCGCCACGACGCCGGCGAGCGGTTTCCCGAGCGTTGGCTGCAGCTGCTCGCGCCGCCGCACCAGGTCCGGGTAGAGGCCGATGCTGGACGTGTTCAGCATGATCAGCTCCGCAACTTCAGGCTGTCCCGCCAGCCCGCGCTCCACGGCGACAATGCCGATGTCCGCCAACGCGGCCTCGCCCCTGGAGGCAGCCGCAACGGCTTCCTTGAGGCTTCCTGTTCCTGCATCGCGGGCAAAATGGTTGAGCGTCCCGCCCGGCAGGACCAGGAGGGGGATGGACCGTTCGACGGCGGCCGCGGCCGCTGCGCCCACCGTGCCGTCGCCTCCCCACACACCGAGGGCGCGGGTGCCCGGCCAGTCCGCAGTTGCAGCGATTTGCGCCAGCAGCTCATCCTCGGGCTGAACGGTGTTGATATGCGCCTTCGGGAATACTTCTTTGAGTGCGGCGGCCGTCTCTTCCCTGAACGAGCCACCCAGGGTGTTCACTACGATGCTCAGGCCCTCGCCTCCCGGCAATTCGGGCGCAGGCGTCCAGGTCCGCGCGGGCTGCGGGAACGGTGGACGGACCGGCCACCACCTGCGGGTTACCAACGCTGCTCCTGCCCCCAGCGCTGAGCCAAAGAAGACGTCCGAGGGCCAGTGCGCCCCGGTGTGGACCCGGGAGTAGGCCACCCCCAAGGCGGCCGGCGCCAGGGCAGCGCCTAGGGCGGGCCGGACCAGGCCCACTCCCACGGCAAACGCCACGGCTGACGCGGAGTGTCCCGACGGCATGGAGGAGCTGGTGGGTTGGGGATGGACAAACCTGAACACCGGGAGGTGCTCTGGCAGCGGCCGGGTGCGGGGAAGCAGCGTTTTGAAGACGCCGTTGGTCACAGCCGATGCCACAGCCTGGGCCAGCAAACCATGCAGGGCTGCCCGGCGGGTCTTTCCCGGGAAAGCGGCCATCACGGCGGCCGCCGCAATCCAGAGCTTCCCATGATTGCCCGAAGCCGAGAGCCTGCGGAAAAAGTCGTCGTGGTTGCCGCCCGGCAGATCGGAAACATGCTTTACAAGGTATTTATCCAGCCGGCCGATCCATCGATGGCTGTTACGCCATGTGCTGTGCATGCCCTCACCCTACCGCCACCGCCGGCACGGACGCCCCATCACCTTTAGGGCTTAAAACCCCAACGCTCCATCACCTGTTGCGGCGAAACCCGGAACGCTCTCTCACTTATGGCGGCGAAACTCGGAACGCTCTCGCAGGTCCAGCGGCTTACGTGGTTTCAGCCGCCTGCTTCGTTTTGAGCGGCTTGGCTGCACCGGCGAGCAAGAGTGCCAGGAGAATCGGGGCCAGGATCGCAAGCAACGCCAGGTGGATGCCAGTGAGGTCCCCGAGGTACCCCAGTAGGGGAGGACCGGCGAGGAACGAGATATAACCGAGGGTGGATACAACGGATACCCTTGCGGCGGCGTGCTTCGGGTCGTCGGCCGCGGCGGACATTCCCATTGGGAATGCCAGCGCTGCTCCGACGCCCCACAGCGCGGCACCAGCTGCGGCCAGCCAAACGTTCCCGGCGAGGACGAAGAGGCAAAGACCGGCGGCGGCCGCCGCCATGCTGGCCCGCAGTACGGCGACGCGGCCGTACCTGTCGATGACCTGGCCGCCGAAGAACCGCATGGCTGTCATGGCCAGGACGAAGAGGGCAAACATCAGTGCACCGGTTGACTCTGAGGTTCCGAGTCCGTCGACCGATGCTTTGGCAATCCAGTCGTTGCCGGCGCCTTCTGTCAGGGTCGCCCCCAGGACCACAACACCGATGAGCAGGGTGCGGCTGTCCCGCCATGCAGAGGGTCCCTTGGCGGGCTTGGCTTCGCCGGCGGGGGTGGCAGTTGGGATGTGTGGCAGGAAGTAGCGGGGAGCGATCATGGTGACCACAACGACGATGCCGACGATGACCAGCAGATGCACGGGAAGGTCCACCCCCAGGTTAGAAAGTCCCGCGCCGATAAGCGCGCCCACGAAGGCGCCGCCGCTGAATGCTGCGTGGAACTGCGGCATGATGGTGCGGCGCATTTTGTGTTCAACGTCGGCCCCCTCAATGTTCTGGGACACATCCCACAGGCCGATGGCGATGCCGAAGAAGAACAGGGAGACGGCCGTGCCGGGAATCGATGCGACGGCCAGTGACAGGGCGATGCCGGTACCCGCTGCGGCGGCCAGCAGCCCGCCTAAACGGACAGTATTGGCCGTTCCCAGCCGGCCCACCACCAGGCCGGCCGTGGGCAGCGCGAGCAGTGAGCCGACGGCGGTGCACAGCAGGAGCGTCCCCATCTGGCCGGAGGTGATCTGCAGCGTTTCGGTGACTGCCGGAATTCGTGCAGCCCAGCTCGCAAAGACCAGGCCGTTGATGCCAAAGACCACGAATGTGGCCACCGCTGCTGCCTTTAATCCCGCTTCATGTGCCGTGCCGGTATTCAGGCTCATACATTCACTACTTCCACTGAGTATTTATCGAGTTGTGCGCGCTCTTCGGCGCTGAAATCTTTGTCCGTCACCATTACATCTACCCGCTCCAGGCTTGCCACAAGTACCCTTGCTTGCGCGCGCCACTTGGCCGCAGCGGCTGCCAGCACCACACGTGCGCCGGCTTCGAGGCCTGCGCGTTTCACCGCCGCATCCTCCAGGTCGTGCGCAAGCAGGCCGTCCTTGAAATCCACCGCGCAGGGCGTAACAACGGCGGTGTCAAAACGCAGGGACCGGATGTTTGACTCTGCCAGCGGGCCGCGGAAGCACAGTTCCCCGGGGACCAGGTTTCCGCCGGGCAAGAGGAGCGATGGGCGGACACCGGCACCGCCTTCCTCACCGGCTGCAGCATTGAGCGACCGCAGAGACATGGGCATCAGCGTCAGGTCCCTGCCAGCCACGGCGCGTGCCACCTCCGTGGCCGTACTGCCGCTGTCCAGCCATACGTGTTCACCGTCCCGCAAAAGCTTGGCAACGGCCGTTGCAATCCGCTTCTTGACGTCCTGGTCCTCCAGCTCACGCTGGCCGTAACCCGGGTGCCCGCCGTGGGCTATGAGGCTCCTGGCTCCGCCGTGGATGCGCCGCAGGACACCGTTGGCGGCCAGGACTTCAAGGTCGCGCCGGATCGTCGCCCCGGACGCATCACAGGCGAGGATCAGCTCATCCACGCTGACCTCGGATCGTTTGCGCAGCATCTCTGCAATGGTGCGATGCCGCTCGTCCGTCTTCATGATCAAATGATAGCAACCAATGATTGTTTAATCATCAGCATGCGCAAGTCCGGTGTCGGTACAAAAACCTGCGAAAGCTGAGAGGGCGTCGCGGGAAAACCCGCGAAAAGTGAGAGAGCGTCCGGGGTTAGCGGGCGCGCACCACCCGTTGCTCGTCCCAGACCGGCTCGTCTGATTCGTACACTTTTCCGTCGGAGCCGAACACCAGGAAGCGGTCGAACGTGCGGGCGAACCAGCGGTCGTGCGTGACCGCCAGGACCGTCCCCTCGAAGTGGTCAATGGCCCGCTCCAGCGCCTCCGCGGAGTGCAGGTCCAGGTTGTCCGTGGGCTCGTCCAGCAGCAGCAGGGTGGCTCCGCTAAGCTGCAGCAGCAGGATCTGGAACCGTGCCTGCTGGCCGCCCGAGAGGGACTCGTACTTCTGCTCCGACTGTCCTGCCAGCCCGTAACCGTCCAACGCCCCGGCGGCGGCCTCACGGCCAAGACCGGAACGGTGCTCGTCGCCGCGGTGCAGGATCTCGAGGAGTGTCTTGCCCAGGAGATCCGGGCGCACGTGGGTCTGGGCAAAGAATCCCGGCCGGATGCGGGCCCCGAGTTTTACCGTGCCCTCGTGGGGAACTTCGGCGATCTCGACGTCGGACACCGGCAGGTGCTCGCGCTCGGGGTCGGTGCCCCCAGTGGCCAGCAGGCGGAGGAAGTGGCTTTTGCCCGAGCCGTTGGAGCCGAGGACGCCCACGCGGTCGCCGAACCAGACTTCTGTGGAAAACGGCTTCATGAGCCCGGTCAGTTCCAGCCGTTCGGCCACGATGGCGCGTTTGGCAGTCCTGCCGCCCTTGAGCCGCATGTGCACGTTCTGCTCAATGGGCAGCGCCTCGGGCGGGCCCGCCTCGAGGAACTTCGCGAGGCGGGTCTGGGCCGCGTGGTAGCGGTTGGCCATGTCCGAGCGGAAGGCAGCTTTGTTCTTGTACATATTGACGAGTTCCTTGAGCTTGACGTGCTCCTCGTCCCAGCGTTTGCGGAGCTCCTCGAAACGGGCGTTCCGGTCAGCGCGCGCCTCCACGTAGGAGCCGAATCCGCCGCCGTGGATCCAGGCCGCAGCGCCGTTGATTCCGGGCTCCAGGGTCACGATGCGCCCGGCGGCGTTGTTCAGCAGTTCACGGTCGTGGCTGATGAAGAAGACGGTTTTCCTGGACTCGTTGAGCTTGTCCTCGAGCCAGCGCTTACCGGGCACGTCCAGGTAGTTGTCCGGTTCGTCCAGGAGCAGGAGGTCGTCCGGTCCGGCGAAGAGTGCCTCCAGGACCAGGCGCTTTTGCTCACCGCCGGAGAGGCTCGACGCCGGGCGGTGCTGCGCGCGGTCAAAGGGGAGTCCCAGCGCGGCCATGCAGACCTCGTCCCAGACGGTCTCCACGTCGTAGCCTCCGGCGTCGCCCCAGTCCACGATGGCCTGCGCGTAGCGCATCTGCGTGGGTTCGTCGTCGTGCTCGATCATGGCCAGTTCGGCCTCGTCAACCTCGCGGGCGGCGGCAGCCAAGGCAGGCGGTGCTGCGGACACGAGCAGGTCACGCACGGTGGATTCGTCCCGGACCTGGCCCACGAACTGGCGCATGATGCCCATGTTTCCGGACCGTCCGATGACGCCCTCGTCCGGGGTGAGGTCGCCGGCGATGATCCGAAAAAGAGTGGTTTTTCCCGTCCCGTTGGGTCCGATCAGCGCCGTCTTGGTGCCGTCCGGAACCTTGAAGGTCACCCCGTTCAGCAGCTGCGTGCCGTCGGAGAGAAAGTAATCGATACCGGAAACGTCAATATGGGCCACGCAGTCCATCTTCCCACGCGGCCCGTCGGGTTGACGGTCAGCCGGCGGCGGTGAGGAACTCCTTCAGCAGCGGCCCGGATGTTGTTGCTCCCAGTCCGCCATCCTCCACGAAGACGGCCACGGCAAGGTCTCCGTGCACGGCCACAATCCAGGCGTGGGTCTTGGGCGGATTCTCTTTGCCGAACTCGGCGGTGCCGGTCTTGGCGCCCACGGGCTCACCCGGAACGGACGAGAGGAACCCGGCGTGTCCGGAGGTGACGACGGCGCGCATCATGTCCGCGAGGGAAGCGGCCTCGGCCGCCGTGATCGGCTGGCCGGACGCCGTCGAGGGTGCTTCAGCTGTCGCCGTCGCAGACGGCTGGGCGGCCGGAGCTGTGGAACCGCTGGTGGTCCCGGCGGCGGCAGCACCGCCGTCGGGGTTCAGGACCAGCTGCGGCGAGACAGGCGCGCCCTTGGCCACAGAACCTGCCATCATCGCCGCCGCCAACGGCGACAGAAGTACCTTGCCCTGGCCGATCATGGAGGCGGCATGCTCGGTTCCGGCTGCTTCGGCGGGGACGGAACCGAGGAATGCCTCCGCCCCAAGTGCGGGTGCCTCCACGGCCAGGCCCATGGCCATGGCTGCCGCTTCGAGCTGCCCCTGAGACACCTTGTCACGCGCGGCAATGAAGGCGGTGTTGCAGGAATGCGCGAAGGCATCGCGGAGGGTGACGGAACCGAGGGAACCCTCGGGATACCCCTCCGCATTCTTGAACGTCCGGCCGTCCACCGTGAGGGTAGGCGTGCATTCAACCTTGGATTCGGGAGTGAGGCCGTTGCGGAACATCGCCAGCGAGTCCACCATCTTAAAGATCGAGCCCGGGGCGTACTGCCCCAGCATTGCGGTGTTGTAGCCGTTGCTGCCCGGCCCGGAGGCGGCCGCAAGGACCGCTCCGGTGGAGGGGCGCAGGGCCACAATGGCGGAGGCGGGACCCACTTTTTCCAGGGTGCTTTCGGCGAGCGTCTGCAGCCCCGGGTCCAGGGTGGTCTTCAGGGGCGTCCCCGGCGTCGGCGCCACCTCAAAGAGCACGCGCCTGGGGTCGGTGGCTGACGACTGGATCTGTTCGCGGGTCAGGTCTGCACGCTGGGCGCGGATGACGACGGCGTCCGTCCCCCTCAGCTGCTCGTCGTACTGTTGCTGCAGGCCGCCGATGCCCGTCACATCGCCCGGCGTCAGCGCTCCTTCCGAGGCTTCGATCTGCTCAGCGGTCGCCTCACCAACGGAGCCGAGCACAGCGCGGGCAAAAGTCCGGCTGGGCGCCAGCGGCATGGACGCTGGAATGGCCCGTGCGCCCGGGATGGCGGCAATCTGCTCATTCGTGATGGTCCGGCCCTCTTCACGCAGGGTGATTGCCGGCACGAAGGCGGAGGCACCGGATGCCTTGACCTGCTCCACATATCCGGCGGGATCGACACCCACCAAAGCGGCCAGCTTTCCAGCTGAATCGGCAGGATCGGCGGCACCCAGCTGCGGCTTGTCGATACCTACATTCACCACGGGGCGGTACGTGACCAGCGGGACGTCGCCGGCACCGAGGATATCGGCGCGCTGCGGAGACTGGGCACCCTTGGTCAGGATTTCGGAATCCGCGAGGCCCGGCACCAGGAGGGCTGGCTCCCAGACCGTGAGCCACTTGTCGCCGGACTTCTTGAATTTGGCCGACACCGTGTACTTCCACTGCGCGTCACCGAATGACCAGGTGTAGTTCAGGGGCGACGACGCGTTGTCGCCGTCCAGGGTGAGTTCGCCGGCTTCGACGGTGGGCTTTTGCGGATCAAGGGCAGCAAAAACGGTCTTGAGCTGGTCGTTGGCAGCTCCGGCATCCTTGCCGTCGAACTCCACCGACGCGATATCCAGACCCGAAACGGCGGTGGCCAGCTGTGAGGCTGCCGCCTCGGCACCACTGCGGCCGTCGTCGCACGCTACCAGCGATGTTCCGAGAATGAGCGCAGCTACGGCTGCCGAAAGTTTTGTTTTTTTCCCCATCGCGCCATTATGCCCCGGTTTCGCCACTCCTTTTGCCCACATTGGGGCGGGTGCCTTTCGGCTCACTTTCCTCGCGAAGCCGACATTCCCAGCGCCGGCACTCCCATCCCGAATATGTCCTTAAGGGCATGTGTCGCGGCGTGCAGTCCGGGCATTCCGGTGACCCCCGGACCCGGCGGAGTGGATGACGAACATAGGTACACGCCGTGCAAGGGGGTGCGCCATGGGGCACGGGAAACCACCGGCCTTTGGACCAGGCCCCGCAGGTCCATGGTCCCCACGCTGAAATCACCGCCAATGTAGTTCCGGTTGTATTCGGCCAATCCAGCGGCGGTGACCGCATTCGTCTGCACTATGAGGTCGCGGAAGCCCGGCGCGTAGCGCTCCAGCTGCGCGGTGATGGCCTCGGTCATGTCCTTGGTTGAACCTGCCGGAACGTGGCAGTAGGTCCACACTGTGTGGCGTCCTTCCGGCGCCCGGCCGGCGTCGAACCGTGAGGGCTGTGCCACCAGGACGTACGGCCGTTCCGGATGGCGGCCCGCATTGACCTCATTCTCTGAATGGGCCAGGTCCCTCCTGGTACCGCCTACATGGACCGTGCCGGCGTCGGCCAGTTCGGGCGCCTGCCAGGGCACGGGCCCGGACAGGATGAAGTCCACCTTGCACGAGCCGTTTCCGTAGCGGAATGACTCCAAGGCCCGCCGGTAGCCGTCAGGCAGCGACTGGCCGGCCATGGCGACCAGTCCGCGCGGCGAAACGTTGAGCAGCGTGGCCTTGGCAGGGGGAAGGTCTGCAAGCCTGTCTATCGGAGCGTTCGTATGGATGGCGCCCCCGTGCGCCTTAACATCCTCGGCAAGTGCGGCAGCGATTGAAGCGGAGCCTCCCAACGGGATGGGCCATCCCTGCGCGTGCCCGAGGGCGCCCAGCATGAGTCCGGCGCCGGCGCCGGCGAGGGAGGGCTGGCGGGAGATGGCGTGGGCGGCAACGCCGGTGAGCAGGGCGGGAGCGTACTCCTCGCGGAACCTGGCGTTCCAGGCCCCCGTTCCCTGTTCCATGGTCCGCAGCCCAAAAATACCGGCGGCTGCAGGGTTGCGCGGTATCCGAAAGAGCTGGTTTTGCGTAAAGTCCATGATCCCGTCCACGTTCCGGACCAGGGGCGCCATGAGCCTGCGATAGGCGGCGCCGTCCCGCCCGAGTTCCGCTGCCGTCCGGTCCAGGGACCGGTAGGCAAGTGCGGCGCGTCCCCCGTCCAGCGGCGAACCGTAGGAGATCTCCGGGGTGACCATTTCCACCCGGCGGGCCAGTTCGAATGCCCGGAAGAAGGGCGAGGCGAGGGCCATCGGATGGACAGCCGAGCACACGTCGTGGAAGTGGCCGGGCTGCATCAGTTCGGTGGTGCGTGTCCCGCCGCCGATGGAAGCGGCTGCCTCGAAGACCTCCACCGAAAGTCCGGCGCGGGCCATGACTGCCGCTGCCGACAGCCCGTTGGGGCCGGCTCCCACCACCACAACATCAGGCATTCGAAGGTTCCTTCCAGGGCAGGAGTGAATCCGCCGGCCGGCGCAGGCTCAACCGAATCCGGTCCGGCGCGCCGGCAAAGGGCCCGCCATGGGGATCATCGGTGTGGTGCCGCCGGATGGGATCATAATTCGGGTCATAAATGTCCCACGTAACGCGGGCCATGAGATAGGCCACCGCAAACATGTGGGCAGCCACGGCGAGGACGTAGTAGGGCATATCCAGGTTGTGCTGGGAGGAGCCTGCGCTGGTCACCTGTCCAAGGTACATCCACACGGCGGCCCAATGCAGGCCCTCAATTCCCTGCCAGACAAGGAAGTCGCGCCACCGGGGCCGCGCCAGCGCCAGGAGCGGGATCAGCCACACCACAAACTGCGGGGAATACGCCTTGTTGGTGAGGATGAGGGCGCCCACCAGAAGAAAGGCCACCTGGGCAAGGCGGGGCCGCCGGGGAGCGCTGAGGACAATAACGGCAATGGCGGCACATGCCACCACCAGGAGTGCGGGCGAGAGCAGGTCCACAGCGGCCGGACTCAGCTCTGGCCAGCGCAGCCTGCCGGCCACCAGGTTGTAGGCGAACCAGGGCGAACTGTAGCCCGCATCGCGGTCAGCCGTGTACCGGAAATAGTGGGCCCAGCCGTCAAAGTTTGTGGCCGCGAACGGCAGGTTCACTGCAATCCAGCTGCCGGCCGCCGCCCCGCCCGTGACCAGCAGGGCGCGCAGCCGGCCGGTGCGAAGGGCGAGCAGCAGGATGGCTGCCAGGAACAGCAACGGGTACATGTTGCTGGCCGTGGCCAGTCCGATCAGGATCCCGGCCGGCACCAGCCGCTGCTGCGCGAAAAAGTACATGCCCACAGCGAGCAGGCAAACCGTCCACAGGTCCCAGTTCACGGCGCCCGCGAGAATGATCCCCGGGGCCAGTGCCACCATCGCTGCGTCCCAGGGCCGGCGGGCTGACATCCTCGCTGTTGCCAGGACGGCGATCATGGCCGCCCCTGCCAACAGTGCCGCGTTGATGTCGAAATACGCCAGGACCCGTCCGTCCGTCACGCCGGTTCCCGGGACCAGCCACGCCGTCAGCCCGGCGATCAGTCCTATGAGGACGGGGTATTCGAACTGATTGGTGAGGATGGGGAAGCCTCCCTCAGCCAGGCCGCGGTGTGAGAAAAGCTCGGGAAAATCCGAATAGCAGGTGGCGTAGAACTGGGTGGGGGACTCCCAGCCATGGGCGCGGCAATAGCCTTTAAGCAGGACACCGACGAGCGCGGCGGCAAGGGTGAGGAGGATCAGGACCCGTTCCACGGTGAATATCCCGGGTGAAATAACGCCGGGGTCCGATCTGCGGCCCAGCGGACCGCCAATGACTTCCGTGAAGTTCCGCAGCAGCATGTCGCTGCGGCTGGGAACCACCAGTCGGGACCGTCCTCGGCGCCCCGGGGGCTGGGTCTCCTCCATGGAGTTGAGCTTACCCGTGTGGCTGCAGGATGAGGTTTAACGCCGGAAGGGCCTGTATCGTCGCAAGGTGTGCCGGGCAGTATTTTGCCGGCAATTGTCCTTCCAATCGTGAACGAATGTACGGCTGCTTGCCGCAGGGAACCAGCAGTCTTCAGGGGGTTATAGGTGGAGAGCCAAAGGGTCAGCGGCCATGCTGCCGGACGACGCTCCGGGCTGGCCGCAGTGCCGGGCCCGGCTGCTGCGCAGTGGTGGATGCCGGTGTCCCTGGGCCTGCTGGGCTTCTGCGCGGCGTTCCTAGGATCGTGGATTCCCTCGTTCTGGGATGACGAGATCGCCACCATTTCCGCGGCCGGCCGGTCTCCGGGAGAGCTGCTTCTGCTGCTGCAGTCGGTGGACGCGGTTCACGGCCTCTACTACCTGATCATGCATTTCTGGACGTCCGTCTTTGGTTTCTCGGAAATTTCCATGAGGATGCCGTCGGCGTTTGCGGTGGGGCTTGCCTGCGCCGGGACGGCCCTCATCGGGCGGAAACTGGCGTCCGAATCCCTGGGTTTTGCCGCCGGCCTGGTGCTGGCCGTCCTTCCCCGCATGGTGTGGGCCGGAACCGAGGCCCGGCAGTCTGCTTTCACCGCCCTGCTGGCCGTGGCCCTCACGCTCTTGCTGCTCCGGGCATGGGAGTCCAACCGGATCCTCGACTGGGTCCTCTACGCTCTCTGCGCAGTGGTGGGCGTATGGATGTTCATGTTCTTCGGCTTGGCCGTCGCGGCGCACGCAGCCGCAGCAGTCATACTCCGGCGCCGGGTGCTGGCCACTCTGGTGGCCTGCTCCGCGGCCGGGGCTTGTGTGCTGCCATTCCTGATCTACGCCCTGGGGCAAAAGGCACAGGTGGACTGGATCCAGAACCGTTCCCTGCTGCAGAACCTGATGACCGCGGCCGTCAAACAGTACTTTTACGGCGACGACCGTCCCACCGGGAACATGCCTCCGCAATGGGTTCTGGCGTTTGTGGTGCTCCTCGGCGTGGTGGAGATTGCCTTGCTGGCGTGGGGCCTTTGGTCCGCCCGGCACAGCACTGCCCTGCGTCCCCTTCTGGTCCTGTGCTTGGCAGGCGTAGCAGTCCCCGTTGCCGGGCTCCTGCTGGTCAGCGTCGTGGCCCAGCCCGTCTACGTCGCCCGGTACCTGACGTTCACCGCCCCTGCGTTTGCCCTGCTGGTAGGACTGGGCATTTCCAGGCTTCCCGCCAAGCACACATGGCTCCGCCCCATGGTGGTAGCTGGAGTTATCTGCTGCAGCCTGGTCCCGCAGCTCACACTCAAGAGCCTGGTGAATGAGCCGGCCGATACCGAACGCCGGATTGCGGCGCTGCTGGATCAGCAGGCGCCGCAACCCGCCGCCATGGTGTTCGGCGAGCCGTACCTCCGTGACATGGTGCTTGCCTATCCGGAACGTTTCGACGGCATCCAGGACCTGTCCCTGGAGGAAACGCCGGCAGAGTCAGGGACGTTGTGGGGCCTGGACGCCCCCGTCACCGCCGCTGAACTGTCCGGCCGCGGCGAAGTGCTGTTTGTCGGGCTCGGAAATGCCGCCCCCAGCGACCTCTCCGCCTTCACCGCCGCGCAGTGCCGGGAGACCGGCAACCGGCCCTTCCAGCGGCTGGTCCTGATCTCCTTCACCTGCTCCTGAAAGTCCCGGCCGCAGAGGTCCCGCCGCACATGCGGCAGGACCTTCGCGGCCGTACATGTCAGCGCAGCCCGCTCATCTGTTGGTGCATCAGGACAAATACGTCATTCCGCTGCCGCTCCAAGAGGTCTTGGTTGAACAGCATCCTGCTCCTGGTCCGCCGTGGCGCAGTGAACAGCAACTTCCGGAGTTTTCGGATCATCGGTTCTCACCTCCCTACGGGGTGACAGCCAGCCTTATAAATGGGCATAACAAAATAAGGCCGCGTTGAAAAGGAATTAGCGCCCACATAATTGCGCTACAAATTCGCCGAACCATTCGAGGGTATTTTGGCGGAAACGGGATTTCCGGCAGGCGACCGAGACCCATCGGAAAACTGGTTCCGAATTATGGGATGCGGGAGTCCGCGCTCACAGGAAATGCCCGGAACCGCCGCAAGCTGCACGCCACCCAGAAAGGGGAGGCAGGCCTAGGGACGCGAAATTCCGCCAGATATACCGTGAATACCTTGCCGCCCCACCAGGGGACGGAGGACAAGGGCAGGCGTCAGCAGCCTGGCTGGCCCCCGAACAGGTGCGCATTGTGCGCGGGGGCCGGGTGCGCGGTGATGGTGGTCTTCCGTCCGCCAGTCAAAGTCATCATTTCTCCCAACCTCCTTTTCCTCTGTTCGCTGCAGACAAAGCGTGCAACCGGGGCGCTGACCCCGGCAGTTGGCTCTGGGGTCAGGAATAAAAGTACACCAGGATTCTTCCGGTGACTACTGCTTTTGGGGAATTCAGCAACCCTAATTTACAAAAAGGGAATTAAAGGCCCCAGCGGACAATTGCGGGCGTCCTCTTATCCCACCCCAGTGTGCAGACTTTTGCGGTCCCCAGGATGAAGTGCCGGCCCTCCGTGGGCGCCAGTTCCAGCCACCGGGCCGTGAGGATCCGCGAGAAATGGCCATGCGCAACGATCAGCACATTGTCCATTCCCGATTCCAGGACCCGGCCAATGATCTTATCCGCCCTGGCCGCAACCTCGTCCAGCGTCTCGCCGTTGGGAACACCGTGCGTCCAGATGAGGTAGTCAGGGTTGTCCTTGCGGATCAGGTCCGAGCTGATGCCTTCGTAGTCGCCGTAGTTCCACTCCACTGCCAGCGGTTCGTGCTGCGCGTCCGGAAATCCCGCCAGTTCCGCGGTCCGCCGGGCACGCCGCAGCGGCGAGGTGAGCACCAGGTCGAAGTCGACGGCGTCGAGCACTTTACGGGCTTCCACAGCCTGCTGTTCGCCTTCGACCGTGAGCGGGAGGTCCGTGAGCCCGGTGTACTGGCCGCTCTTGGACCACTCGGTCTCGCCGTGCCGGAGGATCCAGAGCTGGGGGCGGGGGGCAAGGGCGGGATCGGTCACTTGGTCTCCTCAGACGGGGAAGGTTCGACGGCGGCGGGAGACTTTCCGGCCTCCGCCGCGGCAGGAGCTGATTCGGGCTGTTCGGCCCACCAGCGGAGCAGCCGTGCCTCCGCGTCCTCGACGGGCAGGGGACCGTGTTCCATCCGCTCATTGAGCAGGAACTTGTACGCCCTGCCCACCACGGGTCCGGGCTTGAGGCTGAGCAGTGCCATGATCCGGGCGCCGTCCAGGTCCGGCCGCACAGCATCCAGGGACTCCTGCTCCCGCAATGCGGCGATGCGGTCTTCAAGGTCGTCGTAGGCAAAGGCCAGACGCTCGGCCTTCCTCTGGTTCCGTGTGGTGACGTCTGAGCGGGTGAGCCGGTGCAGGCGTTCCAGCAGGGGCCCGGCGTCTGTGACGTAGCGGCGGACCGCCGAATCGCTCCAGCCGGCGTCGCCGTAGCCGTAGAAACGCATATGCAGCTCCACCAGCCGGGCCACGGCCTTGGTGGTGTCGTTGTCGAAACGCAGGGCCTTCATGCGTTTGGTGGTGAGCTTTGCCCCCACCATGTCGTGGTGGCGGAAGCTGACCGCCCCGCCAGGTTCGAAGCGCCGCGTCGCCGGCTTGCCGACGTCGTGCATCAATGCTGCGAACCGCAGCACAAAGTCGGGCCCGGGCACCGGGCCGTCACCGTCCGTCTCCAGCTCCGCTGCCTGTTCCAGCACCTGCAGGGAGTGCTGGTAGACATCCTTGTGGCGGTGGTGCTCGTCGGACTCAAGGCGGAGGGCGGAAACTTCGGGCAGCACGAACTCGGCGAGGCCCGTGTCCACCAGCAGGTCCACGCCGACCCGGGGCTGTGCCCCGCAGATAAGCTTGACCAGTTCGTCGCGCACCCGCTCGGCGGAAATGATGGTAATGCGTTCTGCCATGCGGGTCATGGCTTCCCGGACGTCGTCGGAAACTGACACGCCCAGCTGCGCCGCGAACCTGGCGGCCCGCATCATCCTCAGCGGGTCATCGGAGAAGGAGGCCTCGGGCGCTCCCGGGGTGGCCAGCACGGAGGCGTGCAGGTCGCGGACGCCCCCAAAGGGGTCCACGAGCTCCATGGCGGGCAGTTTCAAGGCCATGGCATTGATGGTGAAGTCCCGCCGCAGCAGGTCGTCGGTCAGGGATGAACCGAATGCCACCACGGGTTTGCGGGATTCGGGATCGTACGCCTCCGCCCGGTAGGTGGTGATCTCAATCTGGAATCCGTCCTTGCGCATGCCGATGGTTCCGAAGGCACGCCCGATCTCCCAGAAGTTGTCAGCCCACTTCTTGATGAGGGCCACGGTCTGGTCCGGGGTGGCGTCCGTGGTGAAGTCCAGGTCGGGGGAGGTCCGCCCCAGGAACAGGTCCCGCACCGGCCCGCCCACCAGGGACAGTTCGTGGCCGGCGTCCACAAAGCGCTGGCCGAGCTCCAGGACCACCGGGTCCACCTGGAAATCGACGGTGTGGGAATCAGTCTTGTGATGTGCGTGCGCCATAGTTACTTAAGCTTGGCAGAAACCTGCGGCCCGGCAGGCCAAAAAAGCGTCAAGATCCCGTGGATTCGGTCCGCCGCCGGGAAACTGCGTCATATGCCGTCCATGTTGGTGTCATGTTCCGGTCATCACGAGCGGGCAACAGTCGTTAGAGTGGACTCCATGGCCCATCCAGTACCGAGCGCTCCAGGCAGGAGGACGAACGCACCATTGCCGTCGGCAATCGGTGCGCACGTTGCGCCTGCCCAGCATTCGGCGCCGGCTTCACTGCCGACGGTGGAGGAAGTCTCCGCCGGCGGCGTGGTGGTGGACACGTCCGACGCCGAGTTGAGGGTTGCGATCATCGCCCGCCTTAACAGGGGCGGACGCCTTGAATGGTGCCTGCCCAAGGGCCATCCGGAGGGCAAGGAAAACAACGAGGAAGCCGCGGTCCGGGAGATCGCCGAGGAAACCGGCATCGAGGGCAGCATCCTCGCCCCGCTGGGCAGCATCGACTACTGGTTTACGGTCAGCGGGCACCGGGTCCACAAAACGGTCCACCACTACCTCCTGCGCGCCACCGGCGGTGAGCTGACCATCGAAAACGATCCCGATCAGGAAGCCGTGGACGTGGCATGGGTGCCTATCCAGGAGCTGGCCCGGAAACTGTCCTTCCCGAATGAGCGGCGCATCGCCGACCTTGCCCGCGAAGTCCTGCCCGGACACCTGTAGCGCCGCACTGCCCGTGGCGGCGTTGCGGCGATAGCGGCGTCCGGGTGAGACGATGAACTCGATGTCAGCTTCCAATTTTCCTTCCGATAAACCCGGCCGGCCCGGCGATGCGGTTCCCGAGGGTGTACCCATAGAACCGGCAGGGCCGGACACCGGTCCAGTAGCCGTCGGCGCCAGCGAAACCCGTTCCAGCGCCATCATGGCCGCCGGCACGCTCGTGTCGCGGTTCCTGGGGTTCGGCAAGACCTGGATGCTGGGCACGGCGCTGGGGCTTGGCTCCACGGTCAATGACACGTTCATCAACGCCAACAACCTGCCCAACCTGATCTTCCTGCTGGTGGCCGGCGGCGTGTTCAACGCCGTCTTGGTTCCGCAGATCATCAAGGCCAGCAAGGCTCCGGACAGGGGAGCGGACTACATCAGCAGGCTGCTGACGCTTGCTGTCCTGCTCCTGCTGGGCCTGACGGCGCTGGTCACCCTGGCAGCCCCGGCGGTCATTGAACTCACCACGCAGGGATACACCCCGCAGCAAAAGGCCCTGGCGGTCACGTTCGCTTTCTGGTGCCTGCCGCAGATCTTCTTTTACGGCCTCTATGCCCTCCTGACCCAGGTCCTCAACGCCAACGGCGCCTTTGGTCCTGCCATGTGGGCGCCCATCCTCAACAACCTCGTGGCCATCGCCGGCCTCGGAATGTTCATCTGGATCTTCGGCACCAACGAGTTTAGTCCGCACACCCTGGAGAACTGGGGTGAGACGCAAACACTGTTCGTGGCCGGGTTCTCCACGATCGGCGTCATCTCCCAGACAGCCATCCTCCTGATACCCGTATTCCGGCTCCGGCTGGGACTCCGGCCACGCTTTGGCTGGCGCGGCGTGGGACTGGGCCAGGCAGCCAAGCTGAGCGTCTGGACCCTGCTGACTGCCGCCGTCGGGCAGCTCGCGTTCCTGTATGTCATGCGCATCGCCACCATCCCGGGTGCGGAACGCCTCCGGCTGCAGGAGGCGGGCGACCCGGCCGCGGAGATGCTGCCGGGCAACGCCGTGCTGGAAGTGGCCAGCCAGCTGTACCTGCTGCCGCACTCCATCATTGCGCTGTCCCTGGCCACGGTGCTGTTCAACCGGATGACCAGGGCCTCGCAGGACGGCAACCGGGACGAGCTGCGGGATGCCCTTTCGCACGGGCTGCGGACCATGGCTGTTGCCACCGTTTTCGGTGCCCTGGCCCTGTTCGCCCTCGCCGGCCCGCTGGGCATGTTCTTCTCGGGCGGGGACAGGCAGGACGGCGTGATGCTGGCCCAGACGCTCACCATCCTGGCGCTCAGCACACCGTTCATGAGCGCCAACTTCATGATGTCCCGGGTGTTTTACGCGAACGAGGACGCACGCACCCCCTTCTACATTCAGCTGCTGCTCGCGGTGGTTTACGTTGCCGGCGCCTTTGCCATCCAGTTCCTGCCGGTCAACCAGATCATCTATGCCATCGCGGTCCTCTACATGGTGGGCAACATCCTGTCCGTGGTCATCAGCGCGTACTTCCTGCGCCGGCTCCTCGGACACCTTGACGGGGCCCGGATCGCCAGCTCCTACATCCGGATGGGCTACGCCGCCCTCGGATCCGCCATCGCCGGTGCCGGTGCGCTGTGGCTGATGGGCAGCTACGACCCCAATGGCTTCGCCTGGCATGACCGGCTGACCGCGCTGATCACGGTCATCGTTGTAGGTCCCGTGATGCTGGTGGTCTACTTCTTCCTGCTCAAACTGTTCCGCGTGGCCGAACTGCGCGACCTCCTCCGCCCCCTGCTCGGCCGCCTGGGCCGCGGCGGCCCCGCTGCGCCCGCGGCGGCAGGCGGGGCCCCGCCGTCGTCCTCTCCGGAGGGAACGCCCTCCGTGGAAGGTGCGGTCGCCGTAGAACGCCCCGTCCGTCCCGAGCGGGCCACGACCTCCGTGGACACGGGGCTCATTCCCCGGATTTCCGGCGAGTTTGATGCTGCTTCCTTCCGTGCCGGCCCCGAGCAGGAGCGTGTGGGCAGCCGCCCGGACTCTTACGACGGCGGCGGCCAGGGAACGTCCGACGGCGGCTACCTGCCGGGCGAGGACCAGCCGGGGACAGCCCGCGGCGGATTGCTCCGTGAGCAGATCCCGCTGCCCGGCCGGCGCACGTTCCAGGGCAAGGCAGGCGAAAACCCCTATTTCAAGCGGCGGCGCCCCCGTAAAAAGTGACTGCCCTGCCGTTTCCGGAGGTCTTTGTCCACGGCGCGCCGGACGCAATCCGCTAGGATCGAAAAGGTACAGGGGGAGTTGTATCCAGGGGCAGGCCGCGCGGCAGTCCCTGAGCGGCGGTTGCGTCATCTATGCCGGCAATCCCGGAAAATCTAGGAGGAACACGTGTCCAACCCGATCGATGTCGGATCAGTACTGGGCGGCCGCTACAAGGTCACAGCCACCGTATTGGCCTCGCACGACCACGATCTGGTGCTGGATGGTGTGGACCAGGTCCTGAACCGGCCCGTCAGCATCCTGGTCGCCGGACCCGAAAACACAGAACAGGTTGCCCAGAGCGCCCGCGAGGTTGCCACCGGTGAACGGCCCGGCACCGTGCAGGTGCTGGACCTCGGCGTCACTGAGGCAGCCACCTACCTCATCACCAACCACACATCCGCCGCTGATCTGCTGGACCTCGTGGTGGCATCAAATCCTCCGTACGTGGAGCCCTTTTTCACCGACACCCTGGGCAGCGAAATCTTTGGCCAGCCCCGGTCACACGAGCCGGAACCCTACGACGATGAAGATCACGTCGACGCCGGCTACATCAACTACGGCCAAACACACCCCAGCCAGGTGGACCCTTACCGGACTGCACCCGTTGTGCCGCCCAGGCCTCCCATCCGGCCCGCAGCATCGCCTAGGGTTGGCCGGTCTGGAGCCTCCGCGGTCGGTGGGTCCTCGGATGATCGTGGGGCCGCCGCTGTTGGCGGTGCTGCGGCTGTTGGTGGTGCTGCCGCTGCGGCGGCTGCCTCCGGTGCCGGTGGGGCATCACGCGGTGGCGCGACGGCGCCCGAAGCTGATCCGGACGCCACCGCCGCGCACCCCGTTCAAGGCGCTTCCCGTGGCGCCGATGCCGGTGCTTCTTCCGGTACTTCAGCCGAAGCAGCAGGCTCGGGGAAGCCCAAGGTCTCGCTGTGGTCGGACGACGATTACGTGCAGTCGGACCAGGAGGGCTACAACCACCACGAAGAACCGGTGGATGAGCCCCAGCCGGTGAACAAGAAATCAGCCGTCTTTGCCCGGGCTGCAGCCCCGGCGGCCGCGGGAGTTTCTTTTGCCGACCCTGGTGACTACGACGGCGACCGGGACGAGCCTGGACGTGAACCGCGGTCCATGCGTTGGCTGGTGGGCGGACTCCTGGCTGTTGTCCTTATCGCCGGTCTCGTGTTCGCCGTAACCAATCTGGGCAGCCTCTTTTCCCAGCCCCAGGCAAATAATCCGGCTCCAGCCACCAACACAAGCGCACCGGAAGGTTCGGCCGCTCCCTCCGCAGCTCCCAGTTCAGCTCCGCCTGCCGCGCCGCCCGTCATTGAGAGTGTGACCCGGCAGGGCAACTTCGACTTTGCCGCCACGTTCGACGGCGACCTGGTGAAGGCGTACGACGGCAATGCCGCAAGCTACTGGTCGGACATGGAATTCGCCACCGACAACTGGGGCGGCCTGGCAGCACAGGGTGTTCCGCTGGTGGTGAAGCTCGAGAGCCCTGCCACTGTTTCTTCCATCACCCTCTCTCAGCTTGGTGGCTCTGGCGGAAACATCACCGTTTACACCAACGACCAGCCATCCCTGGACGGCGCCAAGGCTGTTGGGACCAACAGTTTTACTTCCACGGACCTCAACATGCCGTTGGCCGCGCCTGTGGAAGCGGAGTATGTCATCGTTTCGGTCAACTCCCTTCCCCGGCTCGCTGCACCGAAGACCCGGTACGGCTACGGCATCCGTTTGGCGGAGATCAAAGTCCAGTAGTCGTCCGCTCTTCACCACCTGCGGCCCTCCCCATCAAATGGGGGAGGGCCGCAGGCTTTTAATACGTGTCCGGGTTGCGGTCTTTACAGCCGGTGATGGGGAACTGCTGTGGGACGGTAATCTGGAAAGAGCGTCTGGCGGAGATGGCATGATGCCGTCTACCGGCGGTCTTCCATGTCCAGTCGCCGGAATATCCAGCATCCAGTAGCAGTTGTGCCATATGGCCGGCCTCCACGGGGAGGTGCGTCAAATAAGGAAGAGGTTCACCGTTCAGTGACCATCGAAGAAAACACCGCGTCCGAAGTGCGTGATGTCATCATTGTCGGCTCCGGTCCGGCGGGTTACACGGCTGCCGTCTACACGGCCCGTGCAAATCTCAAGCCCTTGCTGCTCGCTGGCTCCGTAACCGCCGGCGGTGAACTGATGAACACCACTGACGTCGAGAACTACCCGGGCTTCCCCGACGGCATCATGGGTCCGGACCTCATGGAGAACTTCGAGAAGCAGGCTGCCCGCTTTGGCACCGAGATCCAGTTTGAGGATGTCACCGCCCTTGAGCTCGATGGCGCGGTCAAGACGGTGACCATCGCCACGGGGGAGACCTTCCGGGCAAAGGCCGTTATCCTCTCCACCGGCTCTGCATACCGGGAACTGGGGCTGCCGAATGAGAAGCGCCTTTCAGGGCACGGCGTCAGCTGGTGTGCAACCTGCGACGGTTTCTTTTTCAAGGACCAGGACATCGCGGTGATCGGTGGCGGAGACTCCGCAATGGAAGAGGCACTGTTCCTGACCAAGTTCGCGAAATCGGTAACGGTTGTACACCGCCGTGATTCGCTTAAGGCTTCCAAGATCATGGCGGACCGTGCGCTGGCCCATGAGAAGATCAACTTCATCTGGAACAGCACAGTGGATGACGTTATTGGCGAAGACAAAGTCACCGGACTTAAGTTGAAGAACCTGGTTGACGGATCTGTCTCCGATCTTGCCGTTACGGGTGTGTTCGTCGCTATCGGCAACGACCCGAGGACCGACCTCGTGAAGGATGTCCTGGCACTGACCCCGGAGGGAACCATTGCCGTGGAGGGGCGCAGCTCCCGTACCAGCATTCCCGGAGTATTCGCTGCCGGCGACGTTGTCGACCCCACCTACCGGCAGGCAATCACAGCTTCCGGATCAGGTTGTGTAGCCGCCATCGACGTGGAGCATTACCTGGCAGACCTGGCCGCATAAGTTTCGCCCATCCCTATTGGAAAGAAAGACAAGGTATATGAGCAACGCAAAAGATGTAACTGACGCAAGCTTCGGGACCGACGTACTGTCCTCCGACAAGCCGGTTATCGTGGATTTCTGGGCGGAATGGTGCGGTCCGTGCCGCAAGCTCGGTCCGATTCTCGACGAGATCTCCGTTGAGTACAGCGAGAAGGTTGATGTCGTGAAGGTAAATGTTGATGACAACCCCGCCATCGCCGCGGAGTACGGCATCACGTCCATTCCTGCCGTTTACCTGTTCCAGGGCGGCGAAGTGAAGAACACGGTTATCGGTGCGAAGCCGAAGCAGTTCTTTGAAAAGGAATTCTCCGACGTCCTTTCCTAGGGATTCCGATTCTCAGATTGCTATCTGAGACATTCGAAAGTGGTCACTGCCCTCGGGTAGTGGCCACTTTTTGTTTGTCCGGCACATCAGGATCCTGTGTTCTCGTGTGCGATGGTCCCTTGGGTTGCCCTTCGAACCGCTAGCAGCACCAAATCGACCAACTTGAGGATTAGACGTGTCACGGGATGCAAACGTGCGCCCATACATATATTTCACGTGAAACAAGCCGGACCGTAAGGCGCTGCTCCTGTTAGATGGCGGCAGATGGACTTCTGCTCCCCGATACAGCTGGCCGCGGGTTCGCGAAGATGACAGGGAAGATCTGCGTCCTGGTGTCCGTACGGCTGCCGCGAGCTAATTAGGCACTGCATGAGTGTGCTCTCATTATGGTCCGGAGTACGGCAAGCAGGCGGTACTTGTCACAACCTCAAGTAAGCATCGTCAAGGGAATCTGTTGGCGACCACTGGGATGGTCAAATAGGGCTTGACGAGCCGAGTGCTGCTCGTACGCCTGCAATCGGCGCCCTCATGACGGAGGGCGCTCGGACGGTTCGCATTGGCTCAGGCCGACGACTCGCGTGCTGGTGTACTGTTTCACGTGAAACATAGGACCCACCATTTTCGCGCTCCCCAGCTCCGCCGTGGGGAAGGGGGCATTCTGCCGATGCACCTGATACAGTCATCATCGAAATCAAGGTGAATTGCACATCGCTTCGTAAGCGCCCGCTGCCCGCTGACAGCACGATTGTGCTCTGTTGGTATATCCACGAACCTTTCAGTCTCCGCTGATGCCGAGATACCAGCCGTGGTGCGAGCAACTCATGTTTCACGTGAAACAGCGCACCACCGGGGGAAAGTAGCTAGGGAGCATGTAAGCACGCCTACATGTCGCTTTTCCTACTTTCACGTATGCAAGCTTGATTGCATACTCGACGCCCTTCTCCGCCAACGGTGAAGCGAATTTGGCATCTCCTAGGAGCTGTTACGGGATCCCTAGGCCGCAAACGATAGTGGACCATGAGTTCGAAGAGTGCGGGCACGTCAATCGCCGCTTCTTCGTTTGACCCGAACCAGGGGGACCAGGGACGAGTCTCGCACCCATCGCCCCCTTCTTCACAGGCGTAGCCCGCCGACACACGCTTTCGACGCGCCAACTCCAAGTGCCGAATACGAGAGCACGTACAAACGTCCACCTTCTAAAACCATTCGGGCCCAGGACTAGGCCTCCAGAAGGACCATCATCAGCGGCCTGCACACCCACAGAGAGCCTAATCAGACAAGAGAAGCATGCTGCGCGTAAAGACTGGATGAGTCGAAGGGCTCTTCCAGCTGTTCCGGAAGAAGGCGACACAGCTTCAGCTGCTTGCCGTCATCTTCGTCGTGACATAACTTCGCAGCCGCCGGCAACGTCGCCACGTCAACGAAAGGCTGGAGCTTCAGCCGAGGCTTTCGAACCACGCGCCGGATCCGTCGCTGCCACATAGCAACGATTGCCGCCCTGTCGGTTTTCAGAAACACCAGGGGATTGGCCGGCGGCATCGACGTGGAACCCACCGCTAACGTGTGTGATGTTCGTGCTGCCGTAACACAAAGGATCTAGATGATCAGGGTACGACAGTCGGTATCGGCCTAGGCAGCCTTGCCTCAGCAAGGACTGACTAGTGCGACCGAGCAGACCCCGCAAGGAAGCCATAGAGGAACGGCATCTCTAAATGTTTCACGTGAAACGAAAGGCTGCCGGCGGAAGGTGCCAAGAAGCACGAGCTGCACTCGCTCTTGAACCACGCCAAAGCTTCAAGTCGGCCGACATCCAGAAAGTCACCAGTAACCCGGCCTACCACTGGCCGCCCGCTGTCGGTGGATAACCACGACGCTCGGCACCTATCCAATGCCCAGGCCAAGATGGCCTCCGTAGCGAAAGAAGGATGTACAGGGCCAAGATAGGGCGCCATACCAAGAACGGGAAGAGATGAGCGGAACGAACATGCAGTTCGACTGGTGGCTCAACTACAGTTACTGCCTGAGTCGTTTGCACAACGAGCTTTCAGAGGAGACCACTTCAACTATCCGAAGGCCTCGCTTCTGAACTTGCCTGGCTTCGCAGGCAGATGCGTTCTTACCATATGGGCATCAACACCTCGGCGAGTAGACACAAGCTCAGCCGGGCCTTCCACTTCAAACCTCGATGTTCTCCCGGTACATCACGCACTCACGACGACCATACCTACCTCCCCGACACGGAGAGAAAGTCGGCTCTAAGTCGTCCTTGTCCGGCGAGAGACGCGCTGCCGATACCCTCTGATACGGGTCAGGAGACTCCTATGCGCTACGCTAATCCACAAGTTATCCACAAGCAGTGACCCTGGTTATCCACGTAGTTATCAACAGCCCTACGAGGTGTGCTTGTTGTGGTCCGGGAAGCCGCCTCCCCTAATGTGCCTAGCGTCGGGAAGTGTAGACGGCTCTATCTGCCTAGGATCCGCCCTTCAACCTGAAGCGGCAGCACCGGAAGTTGCAGCGTGCGGCCGCTAAAAACGACCATATTCATGCGAGTTTTTGCAGTATGCGCCGCTTCCCGACGCCGTCGTTGGTGTTTCACGTGAAACAGGAGCGCGCGGGAACGGGCGTTAGGTGAACTGGGAGCCTCCAACTTGGGACCTATCCTTCCAAACGCCCTGCATCTGAGTACAGTCCTTGCCGCTTATCCACGCTTGGGCGCCCGGTTGTCCACAAAGTTATCCACAGCGATATCCACTGCCTATGATGTTGCTCATACTCACGGTCAGTGTGGAAATCTCACTGGCCTTGTCGTCCCCTTCGACCTACGGGCGTGACAAGGCGTTGTACTGGAAGTGCTGGGTGTGACCAGAAGTTCACCCGACTGCGACACGTTGTCGGCCCGCATTAAGTCTCGACGGCGTGCTGCCCTGCTGATCCCGAGCCGCCGCACCATAGGAAAGTAGCCCTCCCAACCCGGAAGGAGGCCTGGTCGCTGCAACCCTTCATCAGCGTCTTTGTACGCCAAGCTGAAAGGACAGCGCGAATGCAAGGAGGGTCTCCCTCGAACTCCGCCGTTGTCGGCGCCAGTTCCCGCGGCGGATAAAGAGCATCGAGCTTGTGTCCATTATGAGACTAGTGCCTTTACGTCGGCGCAACGTGAACGCAGGCTTGATGTGATCTCGGCGCAGGGGTTCTGCATCGACGACCACAAACGCAGCGCGGGGTTAGTGGAATCCAATCAGGGGGAGGAATAGGACGGGGATCATGTTTCACATGAAACACTCATCCATGACCGACAGGAGTACGTGAGAGATGGTGGGGCTAGGGCCCGGACGCTATGGTCGACTCGCGGCGGGATTCGCGCCAACTCCAGATTTCCAGGTCGCCCCCTCCGCCCTGGGAGGCCTGCGCCCTTGCCGCGCGACCCCAATCCGCTCATCAAGGCATAACGCTGGGACCGGGTCGTCCTGGTGGCGTCTGATCCTTCTTCCTAGTGCAGCCTTCCGTGCGGTGCTATCGATCGGGGCCTACGAAGGTTTGCCGTGGCGACCATTAGTTCTAGTGATGGCAGCCCCCTGGAGCGGAGGTCTATCGAGAGTGTAGACACCAGGGAGCTCGGAAAGCGCAAGGGGACAGGAGGGTGCGCCAAGTGCCGGCGAGACTGGCGCCGTTTCACGTGAAACACCGACTCCACCTCGATCGCAGACGGGTCAGCGTCCTTGAGGGAAGGGATGGAGAGCCGCAGTTGATCGCGCGATATGCGAGGCTGTAGCTCACCGGCTCGGAGCACAAAACACCACATGGACATAAGGAGCAAGCGAAACATGGGCACGCGGCCTACTGCGGTAGGTGGCGACTATGGCCGCCTCCGCATTATGCTTAGGAAGCGCTGATGCGTAGAGGCTACCAACACCTTTGGTGCCAACCCGCGTGAACAACTCCCGCTTGATCTCTTCGGGATGGCATACGCGCAGTGCAGCTGTCGCCGTGCCGGACGCACACTGGTGCCCGCCTGACAGGAAAACGAGATGCCGAGACTTTTCCGCGTCTGGTGACACCTGTATTCTGCTTCGCCCCACGCCTGCATGGGTGCGCCCCAAGAACCCCATAAAGGATTCTGCTAGGCCGAACGATCAGGGGAGAGAACCGCGCCCGGAACGAGTCCCCATCCACGAGAAGCCCGAAACCGGCCGTCGAGCCATCCTTCGCTTCGGATCACGTGATCGAGCGCGAGTTCTGATGTTCCAGAACCGATAGGCCGGAGCGGCCTACCCCCAGCGGCGGCCATCAAAGTTCCTAACGTTGTTGATCGCCCTTCAGGACCATAATGCCCTCGAGACTCTTGAATGATCTCAGGGTGGATACTCGGGTCCGCTCCATGACGGGCATCATGCCGAACACCGCCACCCGTCTAGCGGGGCCGTTTCACGTGAAACAGTAGGGTTGCCGTACGACGGGTTATCCAAGTCGCTCAGGCTCCCGGGTGCCATCTCCGATAAGTCACACCTGAATTGCCTTGCGGCGAACAAATGGACCAGCTGTCACTTCCCATAAAAGCGCTGAAAGAAGTGCGACCTGAGGGGAGAGCACACGGGGCGGCAGTGCTCCCACGGCCGGCCCGTATGCTTCGCATATCGGTGTCTGTCCCATCCATGGAAAGGCTGCGCATGCTTTTGATGCAGCAGATCGGAGAGGATCCTTGAATGCCTTTGTGTATGACCGAACGGACAACGGTCAGCATCTGGATCTGAACGACGACGCCCGTATTCAAAAGAACTATATTCAGGCCGAAAAAAGGCCCGGTTCGTGGTGAACCGGGCCCTTAGGAAAAGATTAGTTTGTTGAACCGGGAGCCAACACATCCATAATGCGGTTCAGGTCTTCTACACTCGCGAATTCGATGCTGACCTTTCCTTTCCTGACACCCAGCGAAATCTTCACGTTGGTATCCAGGCGGTCTGACAAGGATGATGCGAGGTAGTCAAGACGCTCATGACGCGCGCCGGGACGGGGCACATTGTTTTTCGGCTGCTTCGTCGGGTCCTGGTAAAGGGTGACAGCCTCTTCTGTGGCCCGTACCGACATCCCCTCAGCGACGATCTTTTGGGCCAGACGCTCCATTGCGGCAGCATCTGGAAGGGACAGCAGCGCGCGGGCGTGACCGGCGGACAGGACGCCCGCAGCAACACGCCGCTGCACCAACGGAGGAAGCTTGAGGAGCCGGAGGGTGTTTGACACCTGGGGGCGTGAGCGACCGATACGGTCAGCCAGCTGCTCATGCGTCGTGCCAAAGTCCTCCAGAAGCTGCTGGTAAGCCGCAGCTTCTTCCAAGGGATTCAGCTGGCTGCGGTGCAGGTTCTCCAACAATGCGTCGCGAAGGAGATCATCGTCGGTGGTATCCCTGACGATCGCGGGAATGGTTTCGAGCCCCGCAGCCTGAACGGCACGCCACCGACGCTCACCCATGACGAGCTCATATGGCTCACCACCGGATTCGGTTGATTTACGAACGACAATTGGCTGGAGGACGCCGATTTCGCGAACCGAGTGAACAAGCTCGGCCATGTCGTCTTCATCGAAGACGGAACGCGGCTGCTTCCGGTTGGGATGGATCTCGGAAACGGGTATTTCGGCAAAACGGACACCCGGAACTTCAACAAGCTCAACATCGGCATTGGATCCGGCGAACTCATCCAAAGGCTCGGCGGCAGCAACGTCCGGGCGGACCTCGGGGGATACCTCAGGCTCCTGGCCGGACTCAGCATTGTCGGACTCGCCTTTCCCGGCTGCAGGAGCCGGTGGAGTGGCAGCCTTCTTGGCTGTGGCAGCACTGGAAGAATGGGAAGTAGCTTCGGCAGCCGGGGAGGCGGTGTTCCTGGCAGTCGACTTCGCCGGGGCCTTTCGGGCCGGCGGGGCGGTCAACTTCTCGGCTACGGTCTTTGCTGTGCCCGCGGCATTTTCGTCCGAGGGTTCGGTCTTCCTTCTGCCCTCGGGAAAGAAGAGATCTACAGGACGGGATACGGCTGCACCGTTACCCTGCCCATTGGACGCGGCGGAACTTGGAATCAGCGCGCCAAGACCGCGGCCTAGGCCCCGTCGCTTCTCGCTCATGGGTAAATCCCTCCAGTGGTAGAACCAGGCGTGAGCCGGCTCCGGTCGTTGCAGTGTTGAAGATATTAGCGTTCTGCTATTTCAGCAGCGGCTTCCAAGTAAGACAGGGCTCCACTGGAGGATGGGTCGTACGTCATGACCGTCTGCTGGTAGCTCGGTGCCTCTGAGATCCGTACCGAACGGGGCACCACTGCAGACAGCACCTGGTCGGGGAAGTGCGTCCGCACCTCGGCAGCAACCTGCGCAGCCAGGTTGGTGCGGCCGTCGTACATGGTGAGCAGGATGGTTGAGACGACGAGATCAGCGTTGAGGTGCTTCTGAATCATCTCGATGTTTTTGAGAAGCTGGCTCAAACCTTCGAGGGCATAGTATTCGCACTGGATAGGAATCAGGACTTCATTGGCTGCGCAGAAGGCGTTGACGGTGAGGAGCCCCAGGCTTGGCGGGCAGTCGATGAAGATGTAATCGAGACGCTCTTCGCCGTTCTTTTCACGGGTCTTTGCGTAGACGTCGATCGCCCGGCGCAGTCGCTGCTCCCGCGCTACCAGCGATACCAGTTCAATCTCGGCACCTGCCAAGTGAATGGTGGCCGGCGCGCAGATGAGCTTGTCGATATCGGGGCACTGGGCCACCACATCTGCCAGGGCAACATCGTTGATCAGGACGTCGTAGATGCTGTCCACATCGGCATGGTGCTCAATACCCAGCGCGGTGGAGGCATTGCCCTGGGGATCGATATCGATCACCAGGACGTTCAGTCCCGCTGCTGCCAAAGCGGCGGCGATGTTGACGGTGGTGGTGGTCTTACCCACGCCGCCCTTCTGGTTGGACACGGTGAAGATGCGTGTCTTTTCGGGACGCGGCAGCTTACGTCCCATCAGGCGCTCACGGCGCTTCGTTTCATGGGCCAGCTCCCGCGCAATAGGGCTGGAATCGTCGATTGCATCAATGATGTTGGTTCGACCTGCTGAGGTTGTTTCACGTGAAACAAGCGAGGAGGTTCCAAGGTTTGATACTTGTTTTGGGTGAATTCCCCCTCTGCCGGGGACCGAAAACGGGCCAGCGACAGAACGAGCTGACCCCAATGACACAAACGGCGGTATCCGTTGTGCGGAGGCTTCACTACTGGTCACTGGGGCACACTCACTCTCGTTCAGCCAATTTTGCTGCCGTTGACTAGCCTAACTGCTTGACCCGGCAGACTTCGGTCACCGGGCCTTGATTAGGATTTCTTTTGGGACTTGTTCACAACGATGCGGACTACGGTGGTGGGCTCCTCAAGCAGGTTGTCACCAACTGTAAGGACAGACGTCTGAACACCGCCCAATTTTCGAATGACCTTGGCGGCCTTCTCGATTTCCTCGGCCGCGCTGCGGCCTTTAATGGCAACAACCTCGCCATGGCCGGCCAGGAGGGGGATGGTGAGGCTGGCCAGGTTGCTCAAGGCAGAAACTGCCCGCGCTGTCACCACATCGGCTTCCACTTGGCCCACTGCCAGCTCAGCACGGGTCCGCATCACCGTCACGTTATCCAGTCCGAGGTCGTCGACCACTTCCTGGAGCCAGATCACCCTGCGTTCCAGCGGCTCGATCAGGGTCAGTTCCAGGTCCGGCCGCGCAATCGCGAGGCAGAGGCCTGGCAGCCCGGCGCCGCTTCCGACGTCGGCCACGTGGCTGCCCTGGGCAATCTCGCTTTCGATGACGGCGCAGTTGAGTACATGCCGGCTCCAGAGCCGCGGAATTTCCCGTGGGCCAATCAGCCCGCGCTCTGTTCCGGAAGTAGCCAGATGTTCGACGTAGCGCTTGGCCAGGTCCAGCCGGTCGCCGAAAATCTTCTCAGCGGCCAGAAGCTCAGCTGCCGTGATGTCAACCATGATTAGCGGGTCAGCAATTCTCTAGTCTGCGGAAACAACAATGTGGCGTCCGGTGCCTTCGCCCTCGGACTCGCTGACGAGGCCCAGGTCAGCAACAGCGTCGTGAACAATCTTCCGCTCGTAGGCGCTCATCGGTTCCAGCGCCACGGACTGGCCGGTTTCCTTCACCGTAGCCGCAGCGTCTTCCGCGATCTTCTGCAGGTGGCCGGTGCGTTCCTGCCGGTAGCCGTTGATATCCAGGACCAGCCGTGAACGGTTCTCCGTCGCGGACAGCACAGCAAGCCTGGTGAGCTCCTGAAGGGCTTCAAGGACTTCGCCGTCCTCGCCCACCAGGCTGTCCAGGCCTTCGGTCTCCTCTTCGGCAACGATCGAAATATAGGTGCGGCCGTTGCGGACCTCAATGTCGATGTCACCATCGATGTCAGCGATGTCGAGCAGTTCCTCCAAGTAATCCGCCGCGATGTCGCCTTCTTCTTCAAGACGGCTGACAGCTGAAACCTTGGGGGAGGAAGCTTCTTCGTTCACGGACTCGTCCTGATCTTCGAGGATCTCTTCAGAAAGGGCGTGTTCGGTACTCTCGGCTGACATTACTTCTTCTTCCTGTTCTTGCGTTGTGGCTGGACACGCTGGCCCTTGGATTCAGCGACGGCGGCCGCAGCAGCAGCGTCCGCTGCTTCATCCTTCTTGCCGCTCAGGATCGAAAGGGCCGGAAGGCCCTTGGCGGCACGGCGTTCGGCGAGGGCCTTGGCGGCGGGGGATCCCGGCGTCGGCATGCGGCGGATGACGAAGAACTGCTGGCCCATGGTCCACAGGTTGGTGGTGGTCCAGTAGATCAGGACGCCAATGGGGAAGTTGATGCCACCCACGCCAAAGACGATGGGCAGGATGTAGAGCATCATCTTCTGCTGGCGCATGAAGGGGCTGGCCATGGCTTCTTCAGACATGTTCTTGGCCATGATCTGCTTCTGGGTGATGAACTGCGAGGCCGTCATGGCCAGGATCATCAGAATCGAGAGGATGGCAACAGTGATCTGGTTATCGCCGCCGCCGCCGTGCAGCAGCGTTGCATTCAGCGGTGCGCCGAAGATGGTGGAGTCGTCGAACTGCACCACCTGGTCGTGGCTCATGGCACCGATGCCCTCGCCCTTGTCGCGGGCACCGGAGATGCCGGACAGCACAGTGAACAAGGCGAAGAAGAACGGCATCTGGATCAGCATGGGCAGGCAGGCCGAGAACGGGTTGGTCCCGTGCTTCTTGTACATGGCCATCTGTTCCTGCGCCATTGCCTGGCGGGACAGCTGGTCCGTCTTGCCCTTGTACTTGTCCTGGAGCTTCTTCAGGTCCGGCTGCAGCAACTGCATGCCGCGCTGGGCCTTGATCTGCTTGACGAAGACGGGAATCAGGGCGGCACGGATCACCAGCACGAGGCCAATGATGGACAAGGTCCAGGTCCAGCCGGAGGCTTCAGGAAGCCCAATAGCAGTCAGGCCCTCATGGAAGCCCACCATGATGATGGACACAAGCCATTTGAACGGAAACATGATTGTTTCAAAGAAGTCCATACTTATCCCTATTCGTCAGGCCGCACTGCGGCCTTCTTCATCAGTCCGAGCAGCCAGGTACTTGTCCGGGTTGTTCAGCACAACAATTGTGGGGGCTTGGCTCTCCGGCCAATCCCGCTTACCGGCGGGGACATGGTCCACGCCGCCGGCATTCCATGGATGGCAGCGGCCAAGGCGCCTGACTGCGAGCCAGCTGCCCTTGACGGCTCCATGGACAGTAACCGCTTCAAGGGCGTAGGCCGAGCATGAAGGGAAGAATCGGCAAACCTGGCCGTACAAGGGAGAAATCACCTTGCGGTAGGCCTTGAGTAACACGATGAGGATGTTCCTGGGCAGGTTCCACAAGAACATCCCGACGGCGGCGGCAACAGGATGGGGACGGGCGACGACGGCGGTGGCGTTACGCACGCGGTGTCCCCTCCTGTGTTGTACCGGCCGAACCGTTGGCGGCAGCCTTCGGGAGGCGGCCGGCCAGCCGGGTCAGCGTCGATTCCAGTGCAGCGTTGTAGTCCGACAGCAGCTGATCCCAGCTGGCAGTCGCGGACGCAGGAAGCGCCCGGACCACTATGGCGAAGCCTGTGCCATGCTCGCGCAGCGACGCAGCACCTGCTTCTCTTAGTCTCCTCTTAACGAGGTTCCTGACCACAGCGTTCCCTACACTCTTGGAAACGATGAACCCGATCCGGCTGGGTTCGTCGGCAGCAATAGCTGCCGCATATAACACTACGTTCCGGCGCCCATTGCGGACACCGGAACGTACAGTTGTTGAAAAATCGGATGCAGTCCTTAAGCGGTTGCGGGTGGCCAGCACCTTAAACTCGCAAAGAGATGTCTACCGAAAAGTTCAGTTATTTAAGCCGACAGCTCGGTACGGCCCTTGCCACGACGGGCTGCCAGGATGGCGCGGCCGGCACGGGTACGCATACGAAGGCGGAAGCCGTGCTTCTTGGCTCGACGGCGGTTATTCGGCTGAAAAGTCCGCTTGCTCACGTTAGTTACTCCAGTGGATCAAAGGTGCGCCCACCCGATCAGTATGGGGAAGAACTGGCCGACGCTAAGTTTTGTATATGCACGCTTCCCCCGGCTGCTCAAACGCGGAGCGCCTGAGAGATTCAGATGGGGCCAAAAAGCGGACACAAAGGACTTCACAACGTTAGGGCAATTTAAGCCTTCGAGTCAAACCGGCTGGTCGCCCCCACGCTATCCCCAGCTGTGCCTAACCCACCCGCCGTGCCTGTGGATGAAGTGGCTCACAAGCCCCTTTTTCGAACAACAACCGTGTAATTATCCACAAGCTACTTGCCAGCTATCTTCTAGGCTTTTCATCCCCTAGAGTGGCTCAGTAGCCGATTATCCACGGACTGTGCATAACCCTGTGGATGAAGCTGAACCGATAGCGGTTCACGACTTGCGGCTGCAGGCAATGCAGGCAAAGCAAGTTTTGAGGGAACCGATTGATGACAGTAGACGAAGCCAACCACGCCAATACTGTCGGAAGTTCCTGGCGGCGCGTTGTCAGCCTGCTGGAACAGGACCACCGTGTTTCACCGCGGCAGCGTGGCTTTGTCATCCTCGCCCAGGCGCAGGGCCTGATTGGCTCCACCCTCCTGGTGGCGGTTCCCAATGAACTCACCCGTGAAGTCCTCCAGACGCAGGTCAAGGACGCCCTCGATGATGCCCTGCACAACGTCTTCTCCGAGGACATCCGGTGCGCCATCGACGTCGACACAGACCTGGTTCCCATCCACGAGGAGCCCGAACCCGCCGTCGAGCCGTCCTTCGCTTCGGACCAGCTGATCGAGCAAAAGCCGCAGCCCATGCTTCCCAGCACCTCCCATGAGTTTGGCCGGCTGAATCCGAAGTATGTCTTCGACACCTTCGTGATCGGTTCCTCCAACCGGTTCGCCCACGCTGCCGCCGTCGCCGTCGCGGAGGCCCCGGCAAAGGCATACAACCCGCTGTTCATCTACGGCGATTCCGGATTGGGCAAGACCCACCTCCTGCACGCGATCGGCCACTATGCCCGCCGCCTGTACAGCGGTATCCGCGTCCGCTACGTCAACTCCGAAGAATTCACCAACGACTTCATCAACTCCATCCGCGATGATGAAGGCGCCAGCTTCAAGACCACGTACCGGAACGTGGACGTCCTGCTCATCGACGACATCCAGTTCCTGGCCGGCAAGGACCGGACGCTGGAGGAGTTCTTCCACACATTCAACTCGCTGCACAACAACAACAAGCAGGTGGTCATCACCTCGGACCAGCCGCCCAAGCTGCTCGCGGGATTCGAAGACCGGATGAAGTCCCGCTTCGAGTGGGGCCTGCTGACAGATATCCAGCCGCCGGAACTTGAAACCCGCATCGCCATCCTCCGCAAGAAGGCCCTGAGCGAAGGTCTGTCCGCGCCCGATGATGCCCTCGAGTACATCGCTTCCAAGATCTCCAGCAATATCCGTGAACTCGAAGGTGCCCTGATCCGCGTCACGGCCTTCGCCAGCCTCAACCGGGAGGCCGTGGATGTGGCGCTGGCGGAAATGGTCCTCAAGGACCTCATCACCGACGACGGCGCCCAGGAGATCACCTCGAGCCAGATCCTGCAGCAGACGGCCGACTACTTCAAGCTCAGCATGGAAGAGCTCTGCAGCAAGTCACGGACCCGCACTTTGGTGACTGCCCGGCAGATCGCCATGTACCTGTGCCGGGAGCTGACGGACATGTCCTTGCCCAAGATTGGACAGGAGCTCGGCGGCCGCGACCACACCACCGTCATCCACGCCGACCGGAAGATCCGCGAGCTGATGGCCGAACGCCGTGTGATCTACAACCAGGTAACAGAGCTGACCAACCGCATCAAGCAGCAGCAGCGCGACTCCTAAGCGCCCCGCCTATACCTTATTAACAGGTGCATGTGGATAAGCCTGTGGATAGTTAAGGGGACAACCGCGGTTAATGGGCTTAAAACCCTTAAGCCGCCTGTGGATCGGCAAAATCGCCAAAATTCTTATCCCCATCCACACCCTGTTTAAAACCTGCTGCGCCCACAGTCCATGAACAGGGCTTAACCGCCGGAACGCGGGGCGGGACGAGGTTATCCACAGTTTCCACAGCAGTTATTAACACTACTAATCCCAAAAAATTGAAATCCCTCAAACAACAAGATCGATCCGCACCCCACAAGGGTCGGGCCGGGCGGCCCTGGCCTTCCCCAGGACGAACTCGGGGGATGGGTTAATCCCGGATCTTCCGGCTAAGCTGTCAGCAGCGCTCCCATCCCCGGGTTCCTGCGTGGTTTCCATCAGCAGGGACCATGCACGTTCCGGGTGTGGGGCACCACTTTTTGGGATTCCCCCACGGGAGTTTCCAGTCCACATGGCAGCAGCAATGAAAGGCGGCACCCTTCCGTGAAGTTCAGAGTCGATCGGGACGTCCTGGCAGAAGCCGTCACCTGGACAGCCCGGTCCTTGTCTCCGCGGCCGCCTGTGCCCGTCCTTTCCGGGCTTCTTTTGAAGGCTGAAGCCGGAACAGTCAGCCTCTCGAGCTTTGACTACGAAACCTCGGCCCGCCTGGAAATCGCAGCCGACATCCGGGACGAAGGCACCATCCTGGTGTCCGGGCGCCTGCTTGCCGATATCTGCCGGAGCCTCCCGTCGGCTCCTGTCGACGTCGAAACCGACGGCAACAAGGTGACTCTCACCTGCCGCCGCAGCAGCTTCCACCTGGCCACAATGCCTGAAGCCGAATATCCGCCGCTGCCGGCGTTGCCGGCTATCAGCGGAACCGTGCCCGGGGACTCCTTCGCCCAGGCTGTTTCCCAGGTGATCATCGCTGCCAGCAAGGACGACACCCTCCCCATCCTGACCGGTGTCCGGATGGAAATCGAAGACGACCTGATCACCCTTCTCGCCACGGACCGCTACCGCCTTGCCATGCGTGAGGTTCCGTGGAAGCCGGTGACCCCCGGGATCTCCACCAGCGCCCTGGTCAAGGCAAAAACCCTGAACGAAGTAGCGAAAACGCTGGGCAACAGCGGAGATATCAACCTGGCCCTCTCCGACGACGACAGCCGCCTGATCGGCTTCGAAAGCGGCGGACGCACCACCACGTCCCTGCTGGTTGACGGCGACTACCCGAAGATCCGCTCGCTCTTCCCGGAATCCACCCCCATCCACGCCACGGTGCAGACCCAGGAACTGGTGGAAGCTGTCCGCCGCGTGTCGCTCGTGGCCGAACGCAACACCCCGGTCCGGCTTGCCTTCACCGAGGGCCAGCTGAACCTGGACGCCGGTACCGGCGAAGACGCCCAGGCATCAGAGGAACTTGAAGCCCAGCTTTCCGGTGAGGACATCACGGTGGCCTTCAACCCGCACTACCTGGTGGAAGGCCTGAGCGTCATCGAAACCAAGTTCGTCCGGTTCTCCTTCACCTCGGCTCCCAAGCCCGCAATGATCACCGCCCAGGCAGACGCCGACGGCGAGGACCAGGATGACTACCGTTACCTGGTGATGCCCGTCCGCCTCCCCAACTAGTCCCCATCGGCTCCCAGCCTTCGCAAGCTCAGGCCGGGCCCCTCGCCGATGGGGCCCCAACCACCGCCACCCTCGCCTCGCAGAAAAGAGTTCCATCATGCACATTGGACTGATCGGCCTTGGCAAAATGGGATTCAACATGCGCGAACGGCTGCGCAAGGGCGGCATCGACGTCACGGGTTATGACCGCAACCCGGACGTCACCGACGTCGCCTCGGTGGATGAACTCCTCGCCGCCATCCCGGCGCCCCGGCTGGTCTGGGTGATGGTTCCGGCCGGCGCGGTCACCGATGCCGTCATCATGGAACTGGCGGAGAAGCTGGACGAGGGCGACCTGGTGGTCGACGGCGGCAACTCCCGCTTCACCGAGGACCAGAAGCATGGCGAACTCCTCGCCGCCAAAGGCATCCGGTTCGTTGACTGCGGAGTTTCCGGAGGTGTCTGGGGGCTGCAGAACGGCTATGGCCTGATGGCCGGCGGGGACGCCGCAGACATCGAACGTGCACTGCCGGTCTTCGATGCACTGCGTCCCGAAGGTGAACGCGAGGACAGCTTTGTGCACGTAGGCGGCATCGGCGCCGGCCACTACGCCAAGATGGTCCACAACGGAATCGAATACGGCCTGATGCAGGCCTACGCCGAGGGCTACCAGCTGCTCGCTTCCAAGGACATCATCAATGACCTGCCCGGGACCTTCCGCGCCTGGCAAAAAGGCACCGTGGTCCGGTCATGGCTCCTTGACCTGCTGGTCAAGGCACTGGAAGAGGACCCTGGGCTGCAGAACATCGACGACTACGTCGAGGATTCCGGCGAAGGCAGATGGACGGTGGAAGAGGCCATCGCCAACGCCATCCCCGCCCCGGCCATCACGGCCGCACTGTTCGCCAGGTTCGAGTCCCGTGAAGACAGTTCCCCTGCCATGAAAATGGTGTCTGCCCTCCGGCACCAATTCGGCGGACACGCAACCCGTCCGGCCAAGTAGCATCCACCGGGGACAGCTGCTGTCCCCAGAATTGTCGAAACCCGCGTGTATCTGGAACACCTTTCCCTGACCGATTTCCGCAGCTACGCCCAGGTTGACCTTGCCTTCGAACCGGGCGTCACCGTCCTGGTGGGATACAACGGCATCGGCAAAACCAATCTGATGGAAGCCATTGGCTACCTTGCCACGCTGAGCTCCCACCGGGTCAGTTCAGACGGACCCCTCCTGCGGTTCGGTACAGACCGCGCACTCGTCAGGGCACGGCTTGTCCGCGGCGGGCAAACCACCGTCCTGGAACTGGAAATCAACGCCGGGCGGGCCAACCGCGGACGCATCAACCGCAGCAACCCGGTGCGTGCCCGCGATCTGCTGGGCATTTGCCAGACTGTCCTCTTCGCTCCGGAGGACCTGGCGCTGGTCAAGGGCGACCCTTCCAACCGCCGGCGTTTCCTCGACGAACTGCTCGCCAGCCTCATCCCGCACCACGCTGCCACCCGCAGCGACTACGACAGGGTGCTGAAACAACGCAACGCCCTGCTCAAATCGGCGCGGGGCGGAAAGTTCACGTCCGGACACGAGGCAACCCTGGACGTGTGGGACCAGCACATGGCAAAAGCGGGCGCCGAACTGCTCCACGCGCGCCTCGAACTGGTGGAACGCCTGCGCCCGCACCTGGCACGCGCCTATGCCGAACTGACGGACGGGTCCAAATCCGCTGACGCCACCTACCGCTCCACGCTGCAGAACCAGATGGACGACGACGGCGCGCCGCTGCCAGGTGGGCCACGCACCGCAGTGCCAGGCACCGCCGTCGAACCGGACGACCTGCGCACGCTTTCCGTGGAAGAGCTCACCGAACGCTACGTCCGGGCCTTCACCGAATCACGGAAAAAGGAGGTGGAGCGCGGTATTTCACTGGTGGGCCCGCACCGGGACGACCTGGAACTTGTCCTGGGACAGGCGCCGGCGAAAGGCTATGCCTCGCACGGTGAAACCTGGTCCATGTGCCTGTCCCTTCGGCTCGCTTCCTACTACGTGATGCTCGACGACGCCCGCACGGGCGGTTCCGCCCCCATCCTGATCCTCGACGACGTGTTTGCCGAACTGGATGTGCAGCGCCGGCGTAAACTGGCCGCTATAGTCTCCGGCGCGGAACAGGTCCTGGTGACCGCCGCCGTCGACGCCGATATCCCGGAAGAGCTGTCCGGACGGCGGGTGAAAGTCATCCCGGGAGGAATTGATGGTCAGGGACAGTGAAGACGCCGGGCTGCAGCCCGGCCGCGATCCCGACAACATTGATGCCCCGCAGGCAGCACTGAACAGAATGCGGGAGGCCGCCGCGGCGCGCGGCGAAATCCGCAGGAAGGCAGTGCGTCCGGGGTCCGCAAAAGCCAAAAACGGAATCCGGGACACCCGCGGCTTCAGCCAGTTCCACGCCACCGGCCGCGACCCCCTGGGGCTGGGCAAAGTGGTGGGCCGGCTGGTAGCCGAACGCGGCTGGACATCACCAGTGGCCGTCGGCTCCGTCATGGCCGAATGGGCCACCCTGGTGGGACCGGAAATCTCAGCCCACTGCACCCCCGAAAGCTTTACGGCCACCACGCTCCACGTCCGCTGCGATTCAACCGCATGGGCAACCCAGCTCCGCCTATTGAGTGCCAGCCTGCTCGAGAAATTCAGGGTGGAACTCGGTGACGGAGTGGTCACCAGCATCCAGGTGCTGGGCCCCTCGGCCCCGAGCTGGCGCAAGGGCGGCCGGACCGTCAACGGCCGCGGCCCTCGGGATACCTACGGCTAGCTTCGCTGCCGACTCTTGAAAATACCCCCAACGGCGTGTAGAGCGCTGAAAGGGCCGGAGGGTGTATAGGCACCCGGAGGCCGTCCTTCTGGGGCGCCCTAGGCGCGGTCAACGGCCTCACACGGCCACGTTGCCGCCTGTCCACGCCCCTGGAATGCGGGGTTATGGCCTGTTTCGCGGTAGAATCGTTGCAGATAACTGGGCGCGGGTGAAACGTTGACTGAGTCCGTTCTCCGTGCGCATCCGGCACACGGAGTGCGGGCCCCCAACCGTCAGCAAGTCACCGGCGCCATAAGTTTGTGCCTGTTGGCGGGTGACTTTTCCGGATGGAAGGGAAACCGGCCGGCCATCATCGAGAACAGAGGAGTCGACAGCGCCTGTGGCTAACGACAATACAGATATTCTGGCAGTTGAACCCGCAGTCGAGGATGCCCGTACCCCTGACACCCCGGCTGAATCCGCGAAGCCGCGCGAGTACGGCGCCAGCGACATCACTGTCCTTGAAGGCCTCGAAGCAGTCCGGAAGCGACCGGGCATGTACATCGGTTCCACCGGACCGCGCGGGCTCCACCACCTGGTGTACGAAGTGGTGGACAACTCCGTCGATGAGGCCCTGGCCGGGTACTGCACCCACATCGAGATCGTCCTGCAGGCCGACGGCGGCGTCAAAGTCGTGGACGACGGCCGCGGCATCCCCGTGGACATGCACCCTACAGAGCACAAGCCCACCGTCGAAGTGGTCATGACCATCCTGCACGCCGGCGGCAAGTTCGGCGGCGCGGGCTACGCGGTTTCCGGCGGCCTGCACGGTGTGGGCATCTCGGTGGTCAACGCGCTGTCCAGCCGCGTGGACACCGAGGTCCGCCGCCAGGGCCACGTCTGGCGCATGTCCTTCGCTGACGGCGGCAAGCCCCAGGGCAGCCTGGTCAAGGGCGAAGAGACCGACCGCACCGGCACCACCCAGACCTTCTACCCGGACCCGGCAATCTTCGAAACCACCGAGTTCGACTTTGAGACCCTCCGCGCGCGGTTCCAGCAAATGGCCTTCCTCAACAAGGGCCTGCGCATCACTCTGACGGACGAACGCGCACCCGCCAAGGATGAAGCCGACGCCGATCTCGACCTGGACGCCATCGCCACCGAAGGTGAGGTCAGCGCCGAGCACCGCACCGTGGTGTACCAGTACGACGAAGGCCTCCTGGACTACGTCAAGCACCTGAACTCAGGCAAGAAGGTGGACGTTGTCCACGAGGACGTCATCGCCTTCGAAACCGAGGACAAGGAACGCCGGATTGCCCTGGAAATGGCGATGCAGTGGACCAACGCCTACTCCGAGAGCGTCCACACCTACGCCAACACCATCAACACCCACGAGGGCGGAACCCACGAAGAGGGCTTCCGCGCTGCCATGACCTCCCTGATCAACCGCTATGCGCGGGAAAAGGGGATCATCAAGGAAAAAGACGACAACCTCACCGGTGACGACATCCGCGAAGGCCTGACCGCCGTCATCTCCGTCAAGCTGTCCGAGCCCCAGTTCGAGGGCCAGACCAAGACCAAGCTCGGCAATTCCGAGGTCAAGGGCTTCGTCCAGCGCGTGGTCACTGACGGCCTCGGCGACTGGCTGGAACGCAACCCGGGCCCTGCCCGTGATGTCATCCGTAAGGCAATTTCCGCAGCGCAGGCCCGCATGGCAGCACGCAAGGCACGGGACAACGCCCGGCGGAAGAGCCCCCTGGAATCCTTTGGCATGCCCGGCAAGCTCTCCGACTGCTCCTCGAAGGACCCGGAGAAGTGCGAGGTCTACATCGTGGAGGGTGACTCCGCAGGCGGATCCGCCAAGCGCGGCCGCAACCCCGAAACCCAGGCCATCCTGCCCCTCCGCGGCAAGATCCTGAACGTGGAGCGCGCACGCCTGGACAAGGCCCTGGGCAATGCCGAGGTCCAGTCCATGATCACCGCTTTCGGCACGGGCATCGGCGAAGACTTCGACCTTTCGAAGCTGCGGTACCACAAGATCGTCCTGATGGCCGATGCCGACGTGGACGGCCAGCACATCACCACCCTGCTGATGACCCTGCTGTTCCGCTACATGCGGCCCCTCATCGAAAACGGCTACGTCTACCTGGCGCAGCCCCCGCTGTACCGGATCAAGTGGTCCAATGCGGCCCACGACTACGTCTACAGCGACCGGGAACGCGACGCCAAGCTGGTGGCCGGCCAGGCCGCAGGCCGCAGGATTCCCAAGGACAACGGCATTCAGCGCTACAAGGGTCTTGGCGAGATGGACTACACCGAGCTGTGGGACACCACCATGGATCCGGACAACCGGACGCTGCTGCAGGTCACCATGGACGACGCCCTCGCCGCTGACCAGATTTTCTCTGTCCTCATGGGCGAAGACGTGGAATCACGCCGCAACTTCATCCAGCAGAACGCCAAGGACGTCCGGTTCCTGGATATCTAGAGCGCCGCTCCTAAATATTCAGAATCTGACATATACCTGAAATGGAAATAAATAAATGAGCGACGAAACACCCGAGACCCCGGCATCAGACGCCGGGACCCCGGACACCGTTCTTGAAGGCGACGTGCTGATTGACCGTGTGGAGCAAGTGGACCTGCAGACGGAAATGCAGCGGTCCTACCTGGACTACGCCATGGCCGTCATCGTGGGCCGTGCCCTCCCCGACGTCCGCGACGGGCTCAAGCCCGTCCACCGACGCGTTCTCTACGCGATGTTCGACGGCGGCTACCGCCCCGACCGTTCCTTCAACAAGTGCGCCCGCGTGGTGGGCGAAGTCATGGGCCAGTACCACCCCCACGGCGACACCGCGATCTATGACGCCCTGGTCCGCCTGATCCAGGACTGGACCATGCGCTACCCGCTGGCACTCGGCCAGGGAAACTTCGGTTCCCCCGGCAACGACGGCGCTGCCGCACCGCGTTACACCGAAACCAAGATGGCGCCGCTGGCCATGGAGATGGTCCGGGACATCGACGAGGAAACCGTCGACTTCCAGGACAACTACGACGGCAAAAACCAGGAACCCACCATCCTTCCGGCCCGGTTCCCCAACCTGCTGGTCAACGGGTCCTCCGGCATCGCCGTCGGCATGGCCACCAACATCCCGCCCCACAACCTCCGCGAAGTGGCAGACGGGGTGCAGTGGTACCTGGCCAACCCCGGCGCCAGCCGCGAGGAACTGCTCGAAGAACTCCTGCTGCGGGTCAAGGGCCCCGATTTCCCCACCGGCGCCACCATCCTGGGCCACAAGGGCATCGAGGACGCCTACCGTACCGGCCGCGGTTCCGTCACCATGCGTGCAGTGGTCAACGTTGAGGAACTGCAGGGCCGCACCTGCCTGGTGGTTACCGAGCTTCCGTACCAGGCCAACCCGGACAACCTGGCCATCAAGATCGCCGAACTGGTCAAGGACGGCAAGATCCAGGGCATCGCCGACCTTCGCGATGAAACCTCGGGCCGCACCGGCCAGCGGCTGGTCATCGTCCTCAAGCGCGACGCCGTGCCCAAGGTTGTCCTGAACAACCTCTACAAGCACACCGAACTGCAGAGCAACTTCTCCGCCAACATGCTGGCCATTGTTGACGGCGTGCCCCGCACCCTGAGCCTGGATGCCTTCATCCGCCACTGGGTGACGCACCAGATGGACGTCATTGCCCGGCGCACCCGCTACCGCCTGCGCAAGGCGGAAGAAGAAGCACATATCCTTCGCGCGCTGCTCAAGGCCCTGGACATGCTGGACGAGGTCATCGCCCTCATCCGCGCGTCGAATACCACCGAAGCAGCACGCGACGGACTCATGGAGCTCCTGGACATCGACGAACTGCAGGCCCGGGCCATCCTGGACATGCAGCTGCGCCGCCTCGCCGCCCTGGAACGCCAGAAGATCCAGGACCGGCACGCCGAACTCGAGGAACTGATCGCCGAGTACAACGCGATCCTGGGCTCCGAGCAGCGGCAGCGCGAGATCATCAGCACCGAACTCGGCGAGATCGTGGACAAGCACGGCGATGACCGGCGCACCAGGATCCTCATGGGCTACGACGGCGACATGTCCATGGAAGACCTCATCCCCGAAGAGGAGATGGTGGTCACCATCACCCGCGGCGGCTACGTCAAGCGCACGCGGAGCGACAACTACCGCTCCCAGCAGCGCGGCGGCAAGGGCATCAAGGGTGCCCAGCTCCGCGGGGACGACGTGGTGGAACACTTCTTCGTCACCACCACCCACCACTGGCTCCTGTTCTTCACCAACCTCGGCCGGGTGTACCGCGCCAAAGCCTATGAGCTGATGGAAGCCGGCAGGGACGCCAAGGGCCAGCATGTGGCCAACCTGATGGCGTTCCAGCCCGACGAACACATTGCCCAGGTCCTGGACCTGAAGGACTACCAGCAGGCACCATACCTGGTCCTCGCCACCAAGCGCGGCCTGGTCAAGAAGACGCGGCTTGAGGATTACGACACCAACCGTTCCGCCGGCGTGATCGCCATCAACCTCCGCGACGGCGACGAACTGGTCTCGGCGCAGCTGGTGTCCGAAACCGACGATTTGCTGCTGGTGTCACGCAAGGGCCAGTCCATCCGCTTCACTGCCACCGAGGACGCGCTCCGGCCCATGGGCCGCGCCACGTCCGGCGTCACCGGCATGAAGTTCCGCGAAGACGACGAGCTGCTCGCCGCCAACGTGGTCACAGACGGTTCCTACGTGTTCATCGTGACCGAGGGCGGCTACGCCAAGCGCACCGCAGTGGAGGAATACCGCCTCCAGGGCCGCGGCGGCCTGGGCATCAAGGTGGCCAAGCTTGCCGAGGAACGCGGCGACCTGGTAGGTGCGCTCATCGTCCAGGAGGAAGATGAAGTGCTGGTGGTCATGGAAGGCGGCAAGGTTGTGCGGTCCTCGGTGGCCGGCGTGCCTGCCAAGGGGCGCGACACCATGGGCGTCATCTTCGCGAAGCCGGACAAGAACGACCGGATCATCGAAGTGGCACGGAACAGCGAACGGGGTCTTGAGGGCGAGGAATCGCTGGAGGATGACGTAACGTTGGCTGAAGATGGCGGGACCCCCGAGGAATCCGCCGCGCCAGCAATGGCAGAAGAATCACCGGCCGTTGAGTCAGAGGACGCCTCGGGCGACGCTGAGCCGAACGAAGACAACACGGAGGTAACGAGTGAGTAATTCCGACTCATTTCCCAAGCCGAACAGTACTGTTCCCGACGGAAACCGGCCCTCGGCGGCGCCCCGCGTGAACGCCCCCGTTCGTCCGCAGCAGCGGCCGGCAGCGCCTGCCGGTGCTCCGGGCCAGCGTCCGGCCGTCCCCGGCCAGCGTCCCGTCCAGGGCCCGCAGGGCCAGCCCGGCCAGCGGCCGGCGCAGGGCCCCCGTCCTGCGGCTGTGGCTCCCGGGCAGGGAACGCCGGGGCTGGTCAAGCCGGCGCCAAAGGCAAAAGTCCGGCGTGCCCGGCTGCTGGTCAGCAGGGTTGACCCCTGGTCCGTCCTGAAAATGGCGTTCCTGCTGTCCGTGGCTTTGGGAATCGTCACAGTGGTGGCTGCCATCGTCCTGTGGACTGTCCTTGACCTCACCGGCATCTTCGACCAGGTGGACAGCCTGCTCGGCACGCTGGCCGGCTCCGAAGGCGGCGGCTTCGAACTGAAGAAGGTCGCATCCCTGGGACAGGTGGCTTCATTCGCCACCATCATCGCCGTGGTGAACGTGGTCCTCCTGACGGCGCTGTCCATGCTGTCCGCCGTGCTGTACAACATCTCCGCCACCCTTGTGGGCGGCATCGGCGTTACCCTTACCGACGATTAGGACCCCGTTTCCGCCGGCTTCAGGCCGGCGGAAAGGCCCGATTTGAGATCGGGCCGGGATGTGCTGTAAAGTCATGTCTCGGCCCGATGAGGCATCGGGGCGTATAGCTCAGGCGGTTAGAGCGCTTCGCTGATAACGAAGAGGTCCCAGGTTCAAGTCCTGGTACGCCCACGGAACCTGTGCAGGTTCAACTGGAGGTTTGGTTCGGGGTAACCCGCAGCCGGGCCGGAACGGGGAGCATGTGAAGAAGTTGCTGGTACTTGCAGCTGCAATCGCAGGCGTCCTGGTCTACCGGAAAGCACAGGAATCCGAAGCCCGGAAAGATGTCTGGAGCAAGTCAACCGATACGGTGGACTAGCCTGGACGCCCGGCCCGGGAGCTGGTCAAAGGCTCTCCGGTTCTAGGGTATGATTGACGGGTTGCTTCTTATGGGGGCATGGCGCAATTGGTAGCGCACCTGCTTTGCAAGCAGGGGGTTCGGGGTTCGAGTCCCCGTGCCTCCACCATAGGAAAGTCCCGGTCAGCGGAAACGCTGGCCGGGACTTTTGTTTTGCCCCGCAGGTACCGACATTAGGGTTGGACAGTGAACCCCTTACTCGCGGCCCTGGGTGTCCTGGGTGTTGCCTCTTCCGGCCCGCTGATTGCGGCTACCCTGGGTGCCACCAGCGTCAGTGCCCTGGCCATCGCCTTCTGGCGGAATGCCATCGGAGCGGCCGTTATGGCCACCCCCACCCTTGTCCGTGAACCCGGCCAGTTCGGCAGGGTCACCCGCCGTGAGTTCCACTGGTCGCTGCTGGCCGCCGTCGCATTGGCCCTCCACTTCGCCTGCTTCATCACCTCGCTGCAACTGACGTCCGTTGCCGCGGCCACCGCGCTGGTCTGCCTGCAGTCAGCCTGGATTGCCGTCTTCCAGCTGTTCCGCGGCATCCGCCACCGCTGGCAGGTGATGGCGGGGCTCAGCATCGCCTTCGCGGGCGTCGTGGCCATCACAGGGTTCGACATGGGCTCGTCCCCGGACGCGCTGCTGGGTGACCTCCTGGCCGTGGCAGGCGGAGCGCTTGCCGGCCTCTACACCCTGGCAGGGGGCAAGGCCCGGCAGAGCATGACCACGGGAACGTACACAACCCTGTGCTACGGGATGTGCGCCGCCTTGGTGGCACTCATGGCAGTGCTGGCAGGCCAGCCGCTGGCGGGCTTTGAGGCGGCGGGATGGCTGGGAATCCTTGCCATCACCGTGTGCGCGCAACTGGTGGGCCACACTGCTTTCAACCACCTGCTGGCCACCATGAGCCCGCTCCTGGTCTCAATGATCATCCTCCTCGAGATTCCGGGCGCCGCCCTGCTGGCGGCCGTCTTCCTCGGGGAGACGCTTCCCGCCGGCACCTATGCCGGGCTCGGCCTCATCCTGGCGGGACTCGCCGTCGTCGTCCTCGGACAGAAGCCCGGGAGGGCAGGGCGGCGGAACAGGGCACCCGGGGACGAACCGCCGTCGGACCGACCCTTGGCGGAGCTGGGCACCGACTAGCAGAGGGGCGGCTACTGGCCGCCGCGGCGGACCGGCTGTGCCGTATTGACGGTGTGGATGGCCCGCAGGATCTTGGCCGGGAAATACACCGAGAAGAAGACCACCATCGGAGCCTTCAGCGCCATCTTCTTGACGTTGTGCGCCTTGTAGGTGCGGTCGAACCGCGTCACGTAGTAGCGGTAGTCCCGGGGTGAGTCCTCCAGCCGCCGCGCGGACATCCCGGAGACCATCTGCGGGCAGTACTGGATCTTGAGTTCGTGGTCGGCCAGGTGCAGGGACAAATCGATGTCCTCGTGCATCTCGTCCCGCTCATCGCGGCAGGTCTCAGCACGGATGGTTGCCCAGGCGGAGGCGCGCAAGGCCATGTTTGACCCGAACAGGAAGTGATACTGGTGCTTGGCCAGCTTCAGCATCAGCTGGCGCATCTTGTCGTCGGCCTTGAGCCCGAAGCGGCGCATCGGCATGTCGTAGTAGACCACCGGGCCGGTGGCTGCCTGGACCGAGGAATCGAGGAACGCCCGCTGCACCTGCTCCACCCAGTCGGGCTCCAGCACCGAATCAGCATCGATGCGGCCCAGGACGTCACCCGTTGCGTTGTCCAGGCCGAAGTTGCGGGTGGGAATCAGTCCCTGTTCCCGGTCCTGGCTCAGCAGGATAAGGGGGCTTTCCGGATACTCAAGCTGCATTTGCCGCACGATGTCAGCTGTGCGGTCCTTGGAAAGGTTGTCCACCACGATGATTTCGTGGGCAGGGACGGACTGGTAGATGGCAGCTATAAGGCACTGCCGGATGACGCTCTCCTCGTTGTACGCCGGGATAACGATGGACACACGGGGCAGCTCGGCTGCGTCGTTCAAGGCATCCCCAAGGGATTGATCGGCTGACATCACCTCAAATCTAGCACCGCCCGGCAGTCCTGCCCGGAAGGGGAGGCAGGACATCGGATGAAGATTAGGAGTCCCGGAGACAGCAGAAGGGGCCCCGTGCAACGGGACCCCTTCCGGTGATGCTGTGACTAGGCCTGGGTGCTGCCCTTGTCTGCGTTGCTCCTGGTGGCCGACTTGGCGTCGGCGGCAACCGTGGCAGTGCTGTCGGAAACATCCTCGGCCACGTGCTTGGCCTTGTCGGCAGCGTCCTCGGCCTTTTCCTTGGCGGCGTCCGCAGCCCCGGAGGTCTTGTCCGCACCGGCGGCTGCGAAGGACGCGGTGGCGTCTGCCGCCTTGTCCGAGGCGTCCAGGGTGGTTTCCTTGACGTCATTGACCGTCGTTGCGGGGACCGGAGCCGGCGTGGGCGTGACGGGCGACGGGGTCTTCCAGGGGTCCTCGACCGGCTTGGAGGCCTTCCAGGCCGCAACGCCAGCAGCGACCGCCGCGGCAATGACGCCAAAGACCAGCCAGCCGCGCTGCTTCTTGGGCGGCTCCGGCTGTGCCAGCTGGATGCCGACAGTACGCCCGGCTCCGGTGGCGGCCGCCTTCAGCTGGCTGCCCGTGGCCTGGGCCTGCTCCTGGATGATGTGGACGATTCCCACGTCACCAAGCTTCTGCGCAACGGCGTCCACGCGGGCCGGGGTGTTCTCCAGGGTGCGGTGCACGGCCTCGGAAGCGTGGCCGATCTGATCCGACAGCCGGGGCAGGTACTCCACGACGACGCGGTCGCGGGCGCTCAGGACCACCGGGGTGGCCTTGTCCAGCGCTTCGTGCAGACGCGGGGAGGCGCCTTCCACGGCGTCATTGATCCTGGGGGCGAGCTGCGCCAGGCCGTCCTGGATCCGGGGAGTCACGGTGGCAACACCGTCCGCCAGGTTGTGTGCGGCCGACTTCAGGCCTTCCTGGATCTTGGGAGATGCGGTGTCCAGGCTGTGCTGGAGGCGCGGAACAGCCCAGTCCACAGCTGCTTCCACTCGGGGGGCCGCCCAATCCTTGGCATTCCCAACGGCGCCAATGACTGACAGCTCAAGGTCACGGGCAATACGATCCGATTTCTTCACAACTACCTCCCGATTAATGTGACGGTTTGTGGTTAGCCTACGTGGCTTGGTCATCACCGGCTATTCACACGGCGGATTTTAGGCAGATTTCACCCAGCGCGGAACTGTTGCCGAGGCCGCACCCGCCCTTGGACGGCGTGGAAGAATGGGCCCTATGACTGCCATCGCAACTGCAAAAGCAACCATCCACACGAGCCTCGGCGACATCAGGGTTAACCTCTTCGGGAACCATGCGCCCAAGACCGTCAAGAACTTCGTCGGCCTCGCCACCGGCGAGCAGGCGTGGACCCACCCCGAAACCGGCGAGGAAAAGACCGGCACCCCGCTGTACAACGGGACCATCTTCCACCGCATCATTAAGGACTTCATGATCCAGGCCGGCGATCCGCTGGGCCGCGGAACGGGTGGCCCCGGTTACCGGTTCGACGACGAGATCCACCCTGAGCTCAGCTTCAACCAGCCCTACAAACTGGCCATGGCCAACGCCGGCATCCAGATGGGCAAGGGCACCAACGGCTCACAGTTCTTCATCACCACCATCCCCACCGACTGGCTCCAGGGCAAGCACAGCATCTTCGGTGAGGTGGCGGACGACGAATCCAAGAAGGTTGTTGACGCCATCGAGGGTGTCCGCACCGGCATGGGCGACCGCCCGGTGGAGGACGTCACCATTAACAGCATCGACATCGAACAGCTGTAATACCGCACCATGAGTTACGGAATTCCGTCGGCTGAGCCGTCCGCCCAGGTCCCGGTGTGCCCCCGGCACCCGGACCGGCCATCGTATGTGCGCTGCCAGCGGTGCGGGCGCCCCGCGTGCCCCGACTGCCAGCGGGCGGCCGCCGTCGGATTCCAATGCGTTGACTGCGTCAACGAAACAAGGCGTACGACGCCGGAGGTACGGACCGTCTACGGCGGCGCCGTTGCCACCGGCAAACCTATGGTGACGTTTGGGATCATCGCCGTCTGCGCGGTGCTGTACGTCCTGCAGTGGCTGATCCCCAACGACGCCGTCTACCAGAGCCTGGGCTTTGCGAATATCTATGCCGAGCCGCGTTACGGGCAGTTTGAGCCATGGCGGATGCTCACGGCCGCATTCCTGCACTCCCAGGGGTTCATCCTTCACATCGCGCTGAACATGTACATGCTCTGGGCGTTTGGCCAGGCCCTTGAACCGCTGCTGGGGCGGGCCCGGTTCCTGGCGCTCTACCTGATTTCCGCGATCGGCGGCTCTGTGGGCTATCTCCTGCTCACTCCCCTGTATCAGCCGGGCCTGCCGCTTTATGGTGTGGTGGGTGCTTCGGGCGCCATTTTCGGGCTCTTCGGCGCCATGCTGCTGGTCCAGCGGCACCGGGGCGGCGACACCCGCCAGCTGTGGGTGTTGATCGCGATTAACGGCGTCATCGGCTTCCTCATCCCCCAAATCGCCTGGCAGGCGCATCTGGGAGGCCTCATCACGGGCGGGCTCTGTGCTGCGGTGCTCGCCTACACACCCCGCGGACGCCGCCAGGGGCTGATCCAGGCCGCAGGCCTGGTGGCGGTACTGGTCCTGCTCGCAGTGGCGGTATGGGCCCGCGTCTCCATGTAATACCCGCGAACCCCCACATGGACAGTTTCCATCACAAAACCCCCGGCGCTCACGGTCGCCGGGGGTTTTTTGTTTTCCACAGCTGTTATCCACAGTGTTGGTAACTTACACGCCTGTGATTCATAAGAACCAGCAACTTTCGCGCCGCGTTGCCGGGGTTTTCCCCGTTTGGCGCGTGGTTTTCTCCACACCTGTGGATAAGTCTTGGGGATAGGCATGTGCTTAAGTGGACAAAATGCCCCTGCTGCGCCGAACTGTGGAAAAGTCGCGCTTAGCTGTGGCTTTTCCGTGTCGGCAGTGCCATGGCAGCGCGTGAATCAACAGCTTTATGCACACTGTTAATAAGTTCCGCCCATGTCATTCCGCATGGATAATCCCGGCGGATGGCAACGTGCAGGCCTCGGACGCCGAATTTTCCCCCAACTGTTTCCACAGTTGTGGATAACTTGTGGGTATCGGGATGTTGGTAAGTGGATAAGCTTCTGATGCTCTTATCCTGCCGCCGGCTTCCAGGAGGAAACCTTGACCGCCACCACCAAGCACATCTTCCTCGACAAGCAGCATCCTGCGCTCTGGCGGGCCATTAACGGGCTGGCGCTCAAAATCAAGGAAGCTGCGCAGGACGCCGGCATCGACGCGAAGACCCTGGAACTCCTCAACGTGCGGATTTCCCAGATCAACGGCTGCGCCTACTGCCTGGACCTCCACGTGAGGGACGCGCTCAAGGCGGGTGAAACGTCCCAGCGGCTGGCCGTGCTTCCGGCGTGGCGGGACACGGCACTGTTCACGGAGAAGGAACGCGCCGCACTGGCCCTGGTCGAAAGCATCACCGAACTCCCCTCCGAGCGGCTGCGTGAGCAGGAGGAGGGTTTTGCCCGTGACTATCTGACCGAAGAGGAATTCTCGGTAGTGAGCTGGGCGGCTGCCAGCATGAACGCCTTCAACCGCATCTCCATCACCAGCCACCATCCTGTGCGCCGGGAGCGCTGACCTGGAGCGGCTCTCCGGGCCCGCGATTGTTTATCCACAGGTATTCCACACTGTTAATAACTGCATTTCGGGGGCGTGATTCGGAAGTTGGCCCCAGTTCTGGCCCTCGGCCCGGGCTACCCATGGTTATCCGCAGGTTTTCAACACTGTGGATAACTTTCCCAACAGCTGGGGAGAACCCGCTACCCGGTAGAAACGGTCCATACCCCTGATGAACCCCTCCGGTGGCTGTCCACGAGGTGTGTGTCCACCATCCCGATGGCTTCCATCAAGGCGAACATGGTGGTTGGCCCAACGAAGGAGAAGCCCTTTTTGCGGAGGGCTTTGGAGAGCGCTACGGACTCCTCGGACTGGGTGGGGATATCGGTGTGTACCACCGGCTGTGGAGTCTCTGCAGGCTGGAATTTCCAGACGAAGTCCACCAGGCCGCCCTCTTGCCGCAGGGCGAGAGTGGCCCGGGCGTTCCTGATGGCGGCGAGGATCTTCAGTCTGTTCCGCACGATGCCGGGGTCCTGCAGGAGGCGTTCTACGTCAGCGTCGGTAAACAACGCCACGGCATCGGGATTAAAGTCCGCGAAGGCGGCACGGAAAGCCGGGCGCTTGCGCAGGATGGTGGCCCAGGAGAGCCCCGACTGGAAGCCTTCCAGGCAAATACGTTCGTACAGGCCACGTTCGTCCGTGACCGGAAGGCCCCATTCATGGTCGTAGTAGTCCCGCATCAGCGGATCCACTGATGCCCAGGCCGGCCGGGCCAGGCCGTCGTCGCCCACCACCACGCCTGACGTGTCAGCTGCCATACGTATCTCCCGGCGGAATGGGCCCGTGGGTGGTGAGGAAAGGCTAGGAGCGCCAGCGCGTGGTCATCAGGAAGCCCACGATGGCGATGCCAAAGCCGGCCACGATGTTCCATGATTCCCATGCCTGGACGGGAAAACGTCCCTCGCTGATGTAGAACGTGATGATCCAGAACAGGCCAATAATCATCAGGCCAAACATTACGGGCTTGAACCACACCGGATTTGGTTTGTATGCCTGGGGGGTAGCCTTCTCGGCTGTGCTGGCAGTCTTCTTGCGCGGCTTTGACTCGGGCACTGGCTCTCCTTGGCGGGCTGAGGCAAGCTCGGCGTCCCGGGCTTGATATCCTGCAAGAAGGAAATTGCCAGCGGTCTGCGCGATCTTGGTCAAATCTGGATTCTTACTAGCAGCCAATTCTAGCCGGAGTTCACGGGCCGCCGGTGCCCACCGGAACCGCCCCGAGGAGAACACGTGGTATTGCAGGAGAAGGTGAGGCCAGCCGCTGCGCCGGCTGCCGGCGGCGGGATTCTGCGCGGAACAATCCAGGTGCTCGGTGAGCTGCTGATTACCGCCGGCATCATCCTCCTGCTGTTCGTCGCCTGGCAGCTGTGGTGGACCAACGTGGAATCCGACGCCAAACAGAGTGAAGTCATCAAGGAATTCGCCCAGGACTTCGGCGGCGCAGCCCCCGAAACCCCTGATGCTGCCGCTCCGCCGGCCGTCGAGGATTTCGGGGCGCCCGTAGTGACGGCCGCCCCCGGCCACGCCGGGACAATCGGCATCATGTACATCCCCCGTTTCGGCGCCAACTACACCCGGCCCATCGTGCAGGGAACCACCGGTGACGTCCTGGACACCCTGGGCCTGGGCCACTACGCCAACACCGCCATGCCGGGCGCCGTGGGCAACTTCGCGGTCGCAGGGCACCGCCAGACGCACGGCGCCGTGCTGGACAATATCCACACCCTGGTCCCCGGCGACAAGATCTACGTCCAGACCAAGGACGGCTACTACGTCTACGTGTTCCGCAACAACCAGATCGTGATGCCCTCCCGCACCGACGTCCTGGAACCGGTGCCGACCCTTCCGGGCGTCACCCCCACCGAAAGCTTCCTGACCATGACCAGCTGCAACCCGCGCTTCGGTGCGGAAGAACGCATCATCGCCTACGCCCTGCTGGACAGCTGGCGCCCCGCATCGGCCGGGCCGCCGGCGGAAATCGCAGCCCAGGTGGCCGCAGCGATCGGAAAGGGCTGAGCATGTACGGCTGGATCTTCCGCCACCTTCCCGGGCCGCTGTGGCTCAGGATCGTCACCTCACTGGTACTCATCGCCGTCGCACTGGTATTGATGGTGCAGTTCCTTTTTCCGTGGATGTCCGAGTACACCCAGTTCACTGACTCAACGATTGGTGCAGCAAGCCAGCCATGACCACAACCAAGATCCTCGTGGTGGATAACTACGACAGCTTCGTCTATACCCTGGTGGGCTACCTCCAGGAACTCGGCGCCGAGACCACCGTGGTCCGCAACGACGACGTCACCCTGGCCGAGGCCGTCGAGCTGGCCAGCACCCGCGACGGCGTCCTGATCTCACCCGGCCCTGGCAACCCGGCCGAGGCAGGCGTCTGCATTGAGCTGATTAAATGGTGCGGCGAAAACAGCGTCCCGATGTTCGGCGTATGCCTGGGGCACCAGGCGCTGGCGGAGGCATTCGGCGGCAAGGTGACACACGCCCCCGAGCTCATGCACGGCAAGACGTCGCTCGTTGAACACATTGGCACCAGCGTTTTCGCCGGGCTCCCCTCCCCCGTCACGGCCACGCGCTACCACTCGCTTGCCGCTGTCCGGGAGTCCATTCCCGATGTCCTTGAGGTCACCGCTGAAACGGCCTCCGGCGTCATCATGGGCCTCCAGCATCGCACCGCACCCCTTTGCGGGGTGCAGTTCCACCCGGAATCGGTCCTGACCGAGGGCGGCTACCAGATGCTGGGCAACTGGCTGGAGTCGCTGGGCATGGCTGGCGCGGCCGCGCGGGCTGCCAAACTGAGCCCGCTCATCCAGCACTGAACTGACAGCCCCAACCTGACAGCACCGGCCTGACAGCACTGACCCTGGCACGCCCCCGGGCGCCCCGCTCCGGCTCATCCCCTCCGGGACGACGTGGGTGAGGGCGTCGGCGTGGGCGTGGGGGTTGGTGTCGGGGAGGGCGACGGGGGTGGCGGCGGCGCCTTGGCCACCACGATGGTCACGGTCTTGCCCTGCTCCACGGCGGCGTTGACCGGGTCGCTCTGCTCCATCACCCTTCCCGGCTCCACCTGGGCGTTCTCCGCCTCGATGACGGCGGGAACCAGGCTCAGCTCCTTGAGGGCAGCCTCGGCCTCCTCACGGGTACGCCCGCGCAGTTCGGGGACAGCCACCTTTCCGGTGGACACCACCAGTTCAACGCTGGTTCCCACGCCCACCATCTGCCCGGGGGCAGGGCTGGTGGTGATGACGATTCCGGCAGGTACAGAGGCGCTGTTGGCCGTCGTGGTGGACGGCGCGCCCACCAGGCCGCTTTGCCGCAAGATATCCCGCGCTGCCGCTTCTGTCTTGCCCGGCAGGCTCTCCGGGATCTTGACCGCACTGGGCCCCTCGGAGATATTCAGGACCACTTCGGCGCCGGGATCCAGGGAAACACCGGACGCCGGGTCGGTGCCGATGGCCTGGCCCTTGGGGACGGTGTCGTTCTGGCTGCGGACAATCCGCGGCTTCAGGTCCGCGTTGTAGAGTTCCTGCAGTGCCGCCGATTCGGTCATGGTGGCCACTACCGGAATCTCCACCTTGGGCGGTGCCGGTTCGGGCCGGTTTACTGTGTTGTACAGCCACGGCCCGCCCCCGGCCAGGACCAGCAGGGTAAGAACCACCAGGGTGGCGATCCACGCACGACGGCGTGACTTCTGGCGGGCGGTGGGCTCACGTTCCGGAACGAGGCCCAGGGGCAGCGGTTCGGCGTCCCGGGGATCCTCCATCCCAACGGCCGGTCCGCCGTCGGGCTGGTATGCCGTGACGGCCAGCCGGCCAGTGGGCGCATCGTCCAGGAAGCTGGCTCCTGTGGCCGCAAAAGCCTGGGTCGCCGGAGCGGCCGCCGGTACATGGTCGTTCGGGTCGGTGGGAGCCTCGGAGGCGGCCACGGCAGGCACCGGAACGCCGGACCGTGCGGCGCGCAGGGCACGCCGGAAGGCGGCAGCGTCCTGGAACCTGTCATCCCGGTTTTTCTGCAGGGCCTTGGCCAGCACGGTGTCCAGTGCCGGCGTTACTTCCGGATTCAGGCTGCTGGCAGGCGCGGGGATTTCGCGGACGTGCTGGTACGCAACGGATACCGGGCTGTCGCCGATGAACGGGGGCCGGGACGTCAGCATTTCGTAGAGCAGGCAGGCGGCCGAGTACAGGTCGCTCCGGGCGTCCACGGTCTCGCCCCTCGCCTGCTCCGGCGAGAGATACTGTGCGGTGCCCACCACTGCCTGTGTCTGGGTCATGGTGGCTGAGGAATCGGCGATGGCGCGGGCGATGCCGAAATCCATCACCTTCACGGAATCGGTACCCTCGCAGTACATGACATTGGCCGGTTTGATGTCCCGGTGGACGATGCCCGCCTTATGGCTGTATTCCAGCGCACCGAGGACCCCGAGGCAGTAGTCGATGGCCCGGTCAATGGTGACGTCGTTCGACCGGATGAGGTCGCGGATGGTCTTGCCCTCGACGAACTCCATCACGATGTAGGGCACCCGGACGTTTTCCGCCGACCCGTCGGGAACCAGGTGTTCACCGGTGTCATAGATGGCGACGATGGACGAGTGGTTCAGGGCGGCAACAGCCTGGGCCTCGCGCTTGAACCGCGCCTGGAACTGGGGATCCCGTGCCAGGTCCGGCCGCAGCAGCTTGATGGCGACGGTCCTCCCCAACCGGGTGTCCACACCGCGGTACACGTCCGCCATGCCGCCACGGCCAATCAGGCCACCCAGTTCGTAGCGGCCGCTCAGGACACGCTGGTTATCCACCGGGAGGCTGTCCTCACGGTGCAACGGTGTGCGCGGTGACTCGTTCACTGATCGTCCTGGCGGTTATGGCGTGCAGGTGGGCGGCGTTCCCGGGGTCTCGCCGGGGGCACACGTGGGCAGGGTCAGCCGGGGCGAAGGAGCAGATTGGGCGGTGGTGGGCGACGCAGTCTGGACCGGAACTGGAGCGCTGCTGGTCGTGGCTGGTGGCGGTGCCACGGCGTAGGTCACGGTGATGGGCGATCCCACGGGCAAGGGACCAGTCGGGTTTAGTCCCACTACCCTTCCCGGTGCGGCCTCGCTGGTTTGCAGCGGCTCCACCGTCACGGCAAGCCCCAGGTTTGACAGCTCCGACTGGACCTGGCGGTAATCCTTGCCCAGGTAAGCAGCAGGTATCACGTTGACAGTCTCCGGCGTGGGCTCCTGCGTGGGCGTCGGCGTATTCCGCGTTTGGGTTGGAGTGGGAGTTGGTGTTGCGCTGGTGGGGGTTGCGCTCGTGGCGGGCGGGCTGCTGGACGGCGCGCTGGACGTGGCGTTATTGGAGGGGAAGAGGACTCCCTGCTGGTTCAGGAAAAACCCCACCAGGGCGAACAGCACCAGCAGGATCAGCGCGATCAGCGGCCAAGTCCACGGGCTGCGGCCGCGACGTTCAGGCTCATCGGCGGGCTCGTCGTCGTACGTTGTTTCTTCCGGAACCCACGTACGCTCAGCGGCCAAGGCATTCGCGCGGGCCAGCTGGCTCTGGGGGCTCTCCGGATCAACCGCCGAGGCACCGGCAGCGCCGGCTGCCACCCCGGCAGCTGCACCGGCCGCGCCGGCACCAAGCACCGGCAAGGCAGACGTGGGAGTTGGTGATGAATCCCGTGAGGCGCCGATGATTCCGGTCGGTGCCGTGGCTGTATCCACAGGGGCAGTAATGGGGCCCGTATCCGGGGCGTCAAAAAGCAGCATGCCGGGGACGGCGGCGCGCGCGGCGCTGACGTCGCCGTTGCGGATGGCTTCGGCGGCTTCGGCCAGCTTGATGGCGTTGGCCGGCCGGTCCTTGGGATCCTTGGCCAGCATGGACATCAGGAGGGCACGTACCGGCGTGGGCAGGGTTTCCGGCAGCGGCGGCGGAGCATCGTTGACCTGGGCCAGGGCGATGGCGATCTGCGATTCCCCAGAAAAGGGGCGGTGCCCGCTGAGGCATTCATAGCCAATGACGCCCAGGGAGTAGATGTCCGAGGATCCCGTGGCGGTCTGGCCCGTTGCCTGCTCGGGAGCGAGGTACTGGGCGGTGCCCATGACCTGGCCCGTCTGGGTGAGGGGCACCTGGTCGGCAAGGCGGGCAATGCCGAAGTCCGTGACTTTGACTCGCCCTTCGGGCGTGATCAGCAGGTTGCCCGGCTTGATGTCGCGGTGCACGAGGCCCTGGGCGTGCGCCACGGACAGGGCACGGGCGGTCTGCGCGATGATGGACAGGGTCCGGTCCGGGGACAGCACCTGCTCGTGTTCGATGATGCTGCTCAGCGGCTGGCCCGGAACGAGTTCCATGACCAGGTAGGCCGAGCCTTCTTCCTCGCCGTAGTCAAAGACATTGGCGATGCCCACATGGTTCAGGAGTGCTGTGTGGCGGGCCTCTGCACGGAAACGCTGAAGGAATCCGGGATCGCCCGTGTATTCCTCCTTGAGCACCTTGATGGCGACGATGCGGCCCAGGACGAGGTCTTTCGCCTTCCAGACTTCCCCCATGCCGCCGATCGCGATCCGCGTGGTCAGCTGGAATCTGCCGCCGAGGGTGATTCCGGTTGTAGGCCTCACTTATTCAACACCGCCTCAAAAATTCTCTTCGCGTTCGGACTGGTCAGCTGTGCGCCGGTGGTGATGTCTACGCCCTCCATGACGATCGTGACACCCACCTGCGGGTTGTTTGCGGGGGCAAATCCGGTAAACCAGGAGTTGTTGCTCCCGTTGCCCAGTTCGGCGGTTCCGGTCTTTCCCGCCACCTGGACACCGGGGACGGCGGCCCGGTTCGCGATGCCTTCGCTGACCGCACTCACCATCCATTCCGTGATCTGGTTGGCGATGTCCGGGGTGGTGGAGGTGCGCAGGCTCTTCGGTTGCGGTTCGTCAATCACCCGCAGGTCTGGAGACCGCAGGGTCTTGATGAGGGTGGGCTGCATCTGGACGCCGTCGTTCGCGATCGCGGCAGTCATCATGGCCACCTGCAGGGGGGTGGCTCGGACGTCCTTCTGGCCGATGACGGACTGCGCCAGTCCGGGGCCGTCGAGGTCGTCGGGGAAGGTGTTGCCTCTGGCGTAGTCCAGCTTCAGCTGGTCGCCCATGTCCTGGCCGAACCCGAACTTCTCTGCCTGTTCGGCAATGGCGTCCCGGCCCAGGTCCAGGGCAATGCTTGCAAAGGGGGTGTTGCAGGACTGCTGGAGCGCGAAAGCGAAGCTGGCCGTGTCCCGGGTATAGCAGTTTCCGCCCGCGTAGTTGGGCAGGCGGTACTGGATGCCTTCGAACGGGAGTTCCGCAGGGTTGGGCAGCACGCTGTCCTTGTTGTACTTGCCGGATGCAAGGGCGGCTGCGGTATCCACCAGCTTGAACACGGATCCGGGGGCGAGCTGCTCGCCGGTGGGCCCGCTGACATTCGGGTTCAGGTTGATTCCGGGAACCTTGATCAGTTCAGCCATGCTGGCGTCAGCGGCGGTGAGGTCCTGGGTGGCCACCAGGTTCGGGTTGTAGGAGGGCTTGGACACCATGGCCAGGATGGCGCCGGTCTTGGGGTTGGTGACCACAATGGATCCGCGCTGCCCGTCCGGGATCAGGCTGTAGGCGAGCTGCTGGATTTCGGGGTCGATGGTGAGTTCCACGGACGCACCCTTGGGCTGGTTGCCGAGGAACAGCTGCCCCACCCGGTCCAGGAACAGCTGGTCGGACTCGCCGGCCAGCTCGCTTCCAATCGATTGCTCCAGGGCGGTGGCGCCAAAATTCTGCGAGAAGTAACCGGTGATGCCCGCGTACAGTTCCGGCTGCGGATATGTGCGCTGGAAGGCGCAGGTCTCCGAACCGGTCTCCACGGACTCTGCCACGGGTGATCCACCCACGATGATGGCGCCGCGGTCGTTGCAGAAGCTTTGCAGGACAGCGCGCTGGTTCCAAGGGTTCGCCTTGAGTTCGTCGGCGCCGATTACCTGGACGTAGCTGATGGCCCCGAAGATGAGGGCAAACATGGCGATGGCCGCCACCCATGAATGCCGTATTGCCTGGTTCACAGGTGCTTCACCGCCTCGGTAGGAGTATCAATGCCGGTTGCTTCAGAACCCTTGCCAGCAGGCAAGGGAGTGGTGTCCACAGGGCCGCGGGCTGTATGCGAAATCATCAGCAGCAGGCCAACAATGATCCAGTTGGCCAGCAGGGAAGAACCGCCGGCCGCCAGGAACGGCGTGGTCAGGCCTGTCAGGGGGATCAGGCGGGTCACACCGCCGATCACCACAAAGCACTGCAGCGCCACCGCGAAGGACAGGCCGCACGCCAGGAGTTTCCCGAATGCGTCCCGGGTGCCCAGCGCAGCGCGGAAGCCGCGCGTGAACAGCAGGAGGTACATCAGGACGACGGCGAAGAGGCCAATCAGCCCCAGCTCCTCGCCCAGGGAGGCAATGATCATGTCGCTGTTGGCGAAGGGAACCAGGTCGGGGCGCCCCTGGCCCATGCCGGTGCCCACCAGGCCGCCGTTGGCCATGCCGAACAACCCCTGGATGATTTGCCGGCTTCCGCCGGGAAAGCGGTCGTAGACCTCCGGCGTGAAGGCGTTGAGCCAGCCGTCGATGCGCAGCTGCACGTGCGAGAACACCTGGGCTGCCACGAACCCGCCGCCCGCGATGAGCGCCAGGCCGATGACTACCCAGCTGATCCGGCTGGTGGCCACGTAGATCATCACGATGAACAGGCCGAAGAACAGGATGGAGGAGCCCAGGTCGCGCTGGAAGATGAGCACGCCGATGCTGACCAGCCACGCCGTGATCATGGGGCCCATGTCCTTGAAGCGAGGGAACTGCAGGGGCCCGATCTTCCGGCCCGCCAGCAGGATGAGGTCCCGGTTCGAGGAAAGATACCCGGCGAAGAATATGGCCAGGGTGATCTTGGCTACCTCACCGGGCTGGAACGTCATGGGGCCAAGCCTGATCCACACCCGGGCGCCCAGGATCTCGCCGGCGCTGATGCCGGGAACCAGCGGCAGGATGAGCAGCAGTGCACTGGCCGCAAGGGAGATGAAGGTAAACCGGCGCAGTATCCGGTGGTCTTTAAGGAACCAGATCACGGCAATGGCCACGGCCATTGCAATCAGGGTCCAGCGCAGCTGGTTGTTGCCGGTGTCGTCGCCCGGCGCGTCCAGCCGGTGGATCATGGCCAGGCCAATTCCGTTCAGGGCGACCACCAGCGGAAGTATTACCGGGTCAGCATATTTAGCGCGGAAGCGAAGGACGCCGTGGAAGACCAGGGCGGCTATTGCCAAGAGGCTGGACTGGAACCAGAAATCGGAGTCAAAGGCCTTCTCCTGGTCCACACCCACCAGCATGTTCGCGCCGATGCCGATAGTGAGGGCCAGCAGGAGCAGTGCAAGCTCCACATTGCGGCGTGGTTTGGGAGTAGTGCTGAGCTGGCTCATTGGCCCACCTCGCAGGTAACAGTGGGAGTGGGTGAGGGGGATGGGCTTGCCGGAGTAGGGGCCGGTGCCTCGGCAGCGGGGCTGGCCGCCGGATCCGTGGGTGTTGGGGCGGGAGCGGATTGCGTGGCGGGGGCGGAAGCCGACGCCGTGGCGCACTCCTCTTCCGGCGACGTGGTGCCGGTGAGCTCCAGGTTCTTCACGATCCGCTGGGCGTCATAGAGGTCGTTGGCCGGAACGGTCTGGCGGACCCGCTGCTGGGAGAACGGAGGCAGGGAACTCATCGGGAGTTCCGTGACTGTTTCCAGGCGGGACAGCTGGATGGGCCCGAGCCGCTGGGACACGCCGTTGTAAATGGCTACGCGCGAATCGAATTCTCCCACGTAGTAGCGGGTCTGGGTCCAGGCATAGCCCAGCCACAGTCCGACGCCAAGAACCAGGAGGACCACGGCGGCGATGGACCAGGTGACCCACCGGCGGGGCTTCAGCGGGACGAGGGTTTCGTCCTCGTCGCCTTGCGCCGGTTCTGCCTTGTGGGTGAGGAGGGTGGCCGCCCGCCGAGCGACGGTGCGTCCGCCGATGGTGGGGATGGAGCCGGTCTCCGCCGCCGACGCCGCAGCCCCCACAAGTTCGTGGGGACGCGATGCCAATTCTTCCCGGAGGACCTCTGCGGTCAGATGTTCACCCAGGTGGGGGTCGGTGGAAGCCGGCTCCACAACGCTGGAGCCTGACCTCTCCGTGTTTGGCTCCGCTGTGCTGTCCGCATCGGGCTCGCCGTCGTCTGTGGACTGGTCCCCGGCCGGTGCGCCGGGAGCCTCAGCCGCGGCAGCGGGCTTGGCGGCCCCAACGGAAGGGATGACGTCGACGGCGGCGGTGCTGACGTCGTCGGGCGTTTCCTCAACGATCTCCACCATCACGACGGTGACGTTGTCCGGGGATCCCGCTTCAAGGGTGAGGTCAACGAGGGTTTCCACGCACTCGCGGAGGTCCTTGGTTTCCTTGACGGTGCGCTCCACGGCATGGCCGGCGACGTAGTTGAGGCCGTCGGAGCAGAGCAGCCAGCGGTCGCCCGGCTTCACGTCCAGGGTGTCCAGGTCCAACTCGGGGCTGGCATCAACATCGCCGAGCACGCGCATCAGGACATTCTTGTGGGGGTGGGTTTCCGCTTCCTCGGGCTTGAGCCTGCCTTCGTCAATGAGCCGCTGCACGAAGGTGTGGTCAACGCTGACCTGCTCGAACTCGCCGTCCCGGAGGCGGTACGCCCGGGAGTCGCCGATGTGGGCGAAGTGCAGTTTGCCCTCGGCCAGCAGGAGGGCGGTGACGGTGGTGCCCATGCCCGCCAGCTTGGGGTTGATGTGCACGAGCTCGGAGAGCAGGGAGTTCGCCGTCTGGATCTCGTCGGCGAGGATAGTACCGGCGTCGCCGTCGTAGTCATCGCGGTCCAGGTGGATCATGTCCAGGACGGTGGCGGCGGAGGCGACATCACCGCCGGCATGGCCGCCCATACCGTCAGCCACCACGGCCAGGTGGCGCCCGGCGTAGGCGGAGTCGTCGTTTTTGGAACGGATCCGGCCGACGTCGGACCGGGCGGCGAACCGCATGATGAGGGGCCGCTCCGCGGGCTTTTGCCCGTTAGCGGGGTTCTCGGAGACGGCCACGGCTATGGCCTCAATTCAATGACCGTCTTGCCGATTCTCACAGGTACGCCTGGCTCAACGGGCAGGGCACGGGTAAGTTGCTGGTCCGCCAGGTAGGTTCCGTTGGTGGAGCCCAGGTCTTCGATGAACCAGCGGCTGCCCTGCGGGAACAGCCTGGCGTGACGGCCGGAGGCGTAGTCGTCCTCGAGTACCAGCGTGGCTTCCTGCGCCCGTCCCAGGAGGATGGGGCTGGCAGCCAGCGGAAGGGTGGTTCCCTTCAACGGACCCTCCACCACCACCAGTTGCCGGGCCTGCTGCTTGACGGGCTGCGGCGGGGCCTCGGCGAGCTCCGGATTCTTGCGGACCTGGCGCGCAGTGGGTGCCCCGGCAGCAGCCTTGCGACCCACCATGAGGTCGCGGCGCATCGCCGAAACGATGCTGAAGATCAGAACCCAGAGGAGCAGCAGGAAGCCAAACCGCAGCGCGGTGATGGTCAGGTCGCTCATGCGTTGCCACCAGGGCTGGCAGGAAGCAGGCGGAAGATGATCTTTGTCCGTCCCATTGTGATGGTGGATCCGTCAGTAAGTTCGGTACTTCCGGAAACCTTTTGCCCGTTGACGTAGCTTCCATTGGTGGAGCCCATGTCCACGGCGCTCGTGACGCCGTTTGCGGTGCGGATTTCCAGGTGCCGGCGTGAAACCCCGGTGTCTTCGACGTGGATGTCAGCCTCCGAGGACCTGCCCAGCACGATGGACGGGGCGTTCAGTGAGTAACGCTGCCCGTCGATGTCCAGCACGGGCTGCAGCCTGACGGGCTGGCGGCTGGGGGCGGCCGGAAGATTGGGGCGGGCCGGTGGATTGCCGGGGGCGCCTGTCGATTTTTCGGTCGAGGAGGCAATTTCAAAGTCCCCGGCGCGCAGTTCCGCATCGCGGCGGAATGAGATCCGCACCGAGCCCTGCAGGGTGTAGCCCTGGCTGCGCACGTGGTTGATGACAACATCGCACAGTTCTTCTGCAAGCGGAGTGCCCCATTCCTGGGCCCGGCGGAAGTCGTCGTCACTGAGCCGGACGTCAAAGACGTTCGGGACCAGTGTCCGTCCAGCCGCTACCGTGAGGGATTTGTGGTCCACTTCGCGGCGGAGCCGGCTGGCGATCTCCACGGGTTCAACCTGGGCCTTTGAGCCGGTGGAGAAGACGCCCCGGACAGCCTTTTCAATGCCGCGTTCAACTTTGTCCAGCAGTCCCATGGTTCTTCTCCTTTCCCCCCGCGTGCGGGGCCGTTTGCGTGCCGGAACCCCACTTGCCGTGCAGTTCACAACTCAACAGTGCGCCTGCCTGCAGCAGCCGCCTCTACATCCGATACTACTGGGCAGGCCTGTGAATGACCTTAATCCACAACGGCCGGGCGCCGGGAAAAGTTCAGTTTTCATGGACGGCAGGCCCTGGGTTGGCACCGGTTGCCGCGGCACGAAAGGGCCTCTTTTCGTTGCGTTGAACGGGGCTTCCCGGGTCCTTCCGGAGCCCGATTGGTGTTTTTCCGCATCAGTCCGTTATGCTTGATCTCGCTGCTTTTGCAAGACTGCGGATTCGGGAAACCGGCCGTTGTCGGGCGAAAGAAGTTGCGCGCGAGTGGCGGAACGGCAGACGCGCTGGCTTCAGGTGCCAGTATCCGAAAGGGTGTGGGGGTTCAAATCCCCCCTCGCGCACGCAAATGAAAGAGCCCCGGTCTTAGGACCGGGGCTCTTTTGCATTCTCCAAGGGTGCCGGACCTAAGCTCGTTCGCAGATCCGGCCCTTGATGGTCCGGATTCGCGAACAGGCTTAGGTTTGGGCGGGGGAGGCCGCACCCGGGCAAAGCTAGGGGCGCGCGGAAGCCTTGAACCGGCGTCGGGAGTTGGCCAGGTGGCTGCGCATGGCGGCCGCGGCTGCTGCTTCATCGCCGTCGGCAATGGCCTCGGCGATGGAGCGGTGTTCCTGCACCACCTGGTCGAAGTGGTCCCGGGCGTAATGCTCGACGTCGGTCATCAGCCGGGTGCGGGGCATGGCGATCATGGTCTGGCCCAGCGCGGCGAGGCAGTCAGAGTAAAACGGGTTGCCCGATGCCGCGGCCACGGCCCGGTGGAATTCGAAGTCAGACTTCATGGCGTGGGCCGGATGCCCAGCGCTGGCCGTGAACTCCTCAAGCGCCGAGGTCACCGCCCGCAGTTGGCGCTCGGAGTGGTTGCGGGCAGCCAGCGCGGCGGCTTCCGTTTCCACTCCCATCCGGAATTCCAGCATGTGCAGCCGGTCCTCGGTGGTGGCCACCGGACGGGCCCCCGGCGCTGCCGAGGGCCCTTCGGAGGGCGGAGTAAGGGCAAAGCTGCCGCGTCCCCGCTCCGTTTCCACGAGCCCTTCGGCCTGGAGCCGGGTCAGGGCGGCGCGGACCACGGTGCGGCTGACGCCGAAATCACTGATCAGCGTGTTTTCGCTCGGAAGCTTCTCGCCTGGCTGGATCACGCCGTCAACAATGCGGTTTCGAAGGTCGGCGGCGAGGTCCGCGGTGAGGTTCCGGCTCATGGATTCAAGATTACGCGCCGAACTCCACGGACTCGGTTGTCCAGGCGCGGGCCTGGTCGCTGAGGGTGACGCCGAGGCCGGGGCGGTCCGGGACGATCATCCGGCCGTTCTTGGTTTCGAGGCGCTCGTTGAACAGCGGGTCAAGCCAGTCGAAGTGCTCAACCCACGGCTCGCGCGGATAGGCGGCGGCGAGGTGGAGGTGGATTTCCATGGCGAAGTGCGGGGCCAGGCCCAGGCCGCGTTCGTCCGCGAGGGCGGCCAGGCGCAGGAACTGGGTAATGCCGCCGACGCGGGGGGCGTCCGGCTGGATGATGTCGCAGCCGTTCGCGGTGATGAGGCCCTTGTGCTCCGCCACGGAGGCGAGCATTTCACCCGTGGCGATGGGTGTGTCCAGGACCTGGGCCAGGTGGGCGTGGCCTTCGAAGTCGTAGGCGTCCAGGGGTTCCTCGATCCAAATGAGGTTGAATTCCTCGAGCTGCCGGCCCATGCGGAGGGCGGTGGCGCGGTCCCATTGCTGGTTGGCGTCCACCATCAGCGGGACGTCCCAGCCGATGTGCTCGCGGATCCCCGCGACGCGGCGGAGGTCCTCCTTGCTGTCCGGGAGGCCCACCTTGATCTTGATGCCGCCGATGCCTTCTTCAATGGACTGGGTGGCGCGTGCCTTGACCTCGTCGAGCGTTGCGTTGAGGAAGCCGCCGGAGGTGTTGTAGGTCTGGACGGAGTCGCGGTAGGAGCCGAGGAACTTGGCCAGCGACAGGCCAGCGCGCTTGGCCTTGAGATCGTAGAGGGCGATGTCGATGGCGGCCAGCGCCTGGGTTGCGACGCCGGAGCGGCCCACCGAAGCGCCTGCCCAGAGCAGCTTGGTGTAGATCTTGGCAATGTCGTTGGGGTCCTCGCCGATGATGCCCTCCGCCACTTCCTTGGCGTGGGCGTACTGGGCGGGACCGCCTGCGCGCTTGGAGTAGCTGAAGCCGAGGCCGGTGTGGCCCAGTTCGGTGGTGATCTCGGCGAAGAGGAAGACCACCTCGGTCATGGGCTTCTGCCGGCCGGTGAAGACCTTGGCGTCACTAATGGGAACAGCAAGGGGAAGGCGGGCGGTGGACAGCTTGACGTGCCGGATCAGGTCAACGGTGCTCATGGATTCTCCTAAAGGCGGGGCTGGGCTCCTTCGCCCACACCCTTAGGATATAAGTTACTAACTTGTATTACAAGTGTTTCCAGGGCCCTTACCCCTAATTGCCGGAATAACCATGTCCCCGGACGCCGGCGATAACTACACTGGGACGCATGACCGGGCACGAACCGGCTCCGTCCGGGGCCGCTGAAGCTCACGACGGCGGCGCGAACCTTTCGGAGGAAGCGGCGGCACCATTCAGCCAGGGTGGGGAAGACCGCCCAACCGATCCTGCCGCCGTCGACACGTCCCTGCGGAGCCCGGAACAGCGGTCCCGCACCTTCACGGGAATCCTGGTGAACACCGCGCTGGCCAACATCACCACCAGCTACCTGTGGTTCGCCCTGACGTTCTGGGTGTACCTGGAGACCCGCAACGTCATTGCCACCGGGGTAATCGGCGGCGCGTACATGCTCCTGATTGCCCTTTCCAGCATCAGCTTCGGCACCTTCGTGGACCGCTACCGGAAACTGGCCGTGATGCGCTTCGCCGCGGGCTTCACCCTGGTGATGTTCGTGCTGTCCGGCGTGATGTTCCTGCTGACGCCCACGCCCCGGCTGCTGGACCTGACGCAGCCGTGGTTCTGGATTTTCACCATGATCATCCTGGTGGGCGCGGTGGTGGAGAACATGCGCAACGTCGCCCTCTCCACCACGGTCACCATCCTCATCGAACCGGACCGCCGGGCCAACGCCAACGGCATGGTGGGCATGGTGCAGGGGCTCGCGTTTATCGTCACCTCGGTGCTCTCCGGCCTGTCGGTGGGGCTGCTGGGCATGGGCTGGACGGTGGTCGTCGCCGTCGTCCTCACTGTGCTGGCCTTCGCGCACCTGCTGACCCTGCGGATGCCGGAGGAAGTACGCGTTGCCGCCACCGACGCCCACGGTGCGTTTGACCTGCGCGGGTCCATCGCAGCCGTCATGGCCATCACCGGACTGTTCGCGCTGATTCTGTTCTCCACGTTCAACAACTTCATCGGCGGCGTCTACATGGCGTTGATGGATCCGTACGGTCTCGAAATGTTTCCCGTGGAGGTGTGGGGCGCCGTCTTCGCGTTGGGGTCCACCGGGTTCATTATCGGCGGTGCGCTCATCGGCAAGTTCGGACTTGGCGCCAACCCGCTCCGCAGCCTGCTGCTCGCCGTGGTGGCAATGGGGTTCCTCGGCGCGGTGTTCACCATCCGGGAGTGGGCGTGGCTCTACATCGCCGGCATCTGGCTGTACCTGATCCTGATCCCGGTGGTGGAGGCGGCCGAGCAAACGGTCATCCAGCAGGTGGTGCCGCTGAACCGGCAGGGCCGTGTGTTCGGTTTCGCCATGGCCTTCGAGTCTGCCGCGGCGCCGATCACCGCGTTCCTCATCGCACCGATCGCCCAGTTCTGGATCATTCCGTACGCGCGGTCGGAGGAGGGATCTGCGCAACTTGCCCCGCTGCTGGGTGAAGGCGTTTCCCGCGGCATCGCGCTGGTGTTCCTGATCGCCGGGATCATCATGATTGCCGCCGCGCTGCTCGCCTTCCTGACCCCGGTGTACCGGCGTGTTTCAGCCACCTATGCCCAGGCAGCCGCGGAGAATGCCAACGACAAGGCCGCCGGTGACGATAGCGCCGGCAGCGACGCCGACGCCGGCACCATCAGCGAGCGGAATGCCGCACCCCGTCCGCCGGCCGGGTAAAAAAGCTTCAGCCCCGCAGGGCCCCCAGACCGGAAATCAGCGCCTCCAGTCCCAGGCTGAACGCCGTGTCCGCCGGACGTTCCGACGACGGCGGCCCGCCCAGGCTGCGCACGGCCGCGGTGAAGTGCGGGGTTGATTCAGCCATGGTGCCGGGCTCGAAGATGTCCTCGGGCGCGGTGACGTCGTACGCGGAGCCGAAGATGAAGGACTCCAACGCCACGATCGATGACACAATCCGCGACTCTGGAAAACCGGCGTCGAGGAAGCCCTTACTGATGGCCTCGTACATCGCCAGGGTCTGCGGCGCGTCCGTGACGGGCAGCACGGCAATCACCGGGATCAGCGGCGTGTGTTCCGCGAAGACATTCCGGTAGCTCCAGGCCCAGGTCCGCACGGCCTCCTCCCACTCCGAAATGCCGAAGCCGGAGACGTCCACCAGGGACATCAGGTGGTCCTCCACCAGGAGCAGTACGTCCCGCTTGGATGCCACGTGGTTGTACAGGGCCGAAGGTGCGACGTCCAGCTGTTTCGCCAGGGCGGCCATGGTCAGCCCGTCGTAGCCTTTCCGGCTGACGAGCTCCAATGCGGCGGCGGTGATACCGGTTTTGTCCAGCACGGCGGCCGAGGGCCTGCCGGCGCGCCGCCGCCGTGTCTCGGCATTGCCGGACCCATTCGCGGCGGCGGTCCCGGTGGCGCGCCCCTGTGCGGCTGATACTGCCGGCATTCCCGCCCTTTCTTTGGTGGTCTCCAGCATTATTCCACCCGGGCACTTCCGGTCCCTGCCAAGAGCCGCTATAGTTCTAATAAATGAATGGCATTCATTTAGTGGTCCCGGTCACCTGACGGGCCGCAGAAAGGACATCATGCTGAACCTGAACCGCGACGTTGTGGTCGTTGGAGCCGGGCCGTCCGGATTGACCGCGGCACGTGAACTGAAAAAGGCCGGCCTTACCGTCGCCGTGCTCGAGGCCCGTGACCGCGTGGGCGGCCGCACCTGGACCGACACCGTGGACGGGGCCATGCTGGAGATCGGCGGCCAATGGGTCTCGCCGGACCAGACCGTACTCCTAGAGCTCCTGGACGAGCTGGGCCTCAAGACCTACCCCCGGTACCGCCAGGGCGAGTCCGTCTACATCGGCTCGGACGGCATTCCCGTTCGCTACACCGGCGACACCTTCCCGGTGGACCCCGCCACCGCCGTCGAAATGGACAGGCTGGTGGCACTGCTGGACGGGCTCGCGGCGGAGATCGGTGCCACCGAACCCTGGGCGCATCCCAAGGCGCGCGAGCTGGACACCATTTCCTTCCATCACTGGCTGCGGCAGAACTCCGCCAACGAGGAGGCCTGCAAGAACATCGGCCTGTTCATCGCCGGCGGCATGCTTACCAAGCCCGCGCACGCCTTCTCCGCACTGCAGGCTGTCCTGATGGCAGCCTCGGCCGGTTCCTTCACCCACCTCACGGACGAGGACTTCATCCTGGACCGGCGCGTGGTGGGCGGGATGCAGCAAGTGTCCCTGCTGCTGGCGCAGGAACTCGGCGACGACGTGGTCCTCAATTCCCCGGTGCGCACCATCAACTGGGGGCCGGACGCGGACGGCGGCCACCGCGTCACCGTCGAATCAGAGCAGGCCACCGTCAATGCCCGGTTCGTGATCATGGCCGTGCCGCCCAACCTGTACTCACGCGTATCCTTCAACCCGCCGCTGCCGCGCCGCCAGCACCAGATGCACCAGCACCAGTCCCTGGGGCTGGTCATCAAGGTCCACGCCGTCTACAGCAGGCCGTTCTGGCGTGACGCCGGGCTCTCAGGCACCGGCTTCGGCGCCGACGCCCTGGTGCAGGAGGTGTACGACAACACCAACTTTGGCGATACCCGCGGCACCCTGGTGGGCTTTATCTCCGATGAAAAAGCCGACGCCGTGTTCGAGCTCAGTGCCGAAGACCGCAAGAAGGCCGTCCTCAACTCCATCGCCGGCTTCCTGGGCCAAGAGGCGCTGACGCCGGAGGTCTACTACGAGTCCGACTGGGGCTCGGAGGAATGGACCCGCGGCGCCTACGCCTCCAGCTACGACCTGGGCGGACTGCACCGCTATGGCAAGGACCAGCACGCCCCGGTCGGGCCCATCTACTGGTCCTCCTCCGACCTGGCGGCGGAGGGCTACCAGCACGTGGACGGCGCCATCCGGATGGGCCTTCGCACCGCCGCCCGGGTCGCCGAAGAAGCGAAAGTAACTGTTCCCGCCGGCTGGTAAATAAGCATGCTTACTAATAGGCTGGCCGATGGGGAACGTCCCCGACCCCACACGAAAGAGGTGAGGCATGACTGACGCCCAAAGCATCAGCAAGGTTACGGAAATCATCAACGATTCCAAGATCGGAATGTTGACCACCATCAACGAAGAGGGTGCCCTCGTCAGCCGTCCGCTGGCCGTCCAGGAAGTAAAGGACGACGGCGACATGTGGTTCTTCACCGGGCTAGGCACGTCCCAGGTTGCGCATGTCCGGGCCGACTCCCGCGTCAACGTCGCCTTTGGCAAGAACACCGAGTGGGTTTCGGTGGCAGGCCGGGCCGAGGTTGTAACGGACCGCGCCAAGATCCACGAGCTGTGGAACCAGGCGGTTGAGGCCTGGTTCCCGGACGGGCCGGACACCCCGGAGGTGTGCCTGCTCCACATCGACTCGGACTCGGCGGAGTACTGGACCAGCCCCGGCGGCACCGCCGCAACCGTGCTGCAGTGGGTGAAGTCCAAGGTCACCAACAGCCGCATGAGCGTCGGTGAAAGCGGCACGGTAGAGCTGTAGATTTACGTGAAACATAAGGCGGGGCAGCTGCTGCTGCCCCGCCTTTCGCATGTTTCCGCTAAGGCGTGGGTGTCACCGGGGGCTGACAGCCGGCCGCGCTACCCCTGGCCCGTCAGTGCCCCGAGGACTGCCGGCAGCAGCACGTCATTGCGTCCCCAGACCGGGTCCAGGATTTCCACGTACCAGGAATCGGCCAGCAGGAGTGCCAGGGCGTCATTTGTCTCGTCGGCCCAGTCACTGATCTGGTCGTCGTCCACGGGGTTCTCGCTGGATCCCAGCACGGTGGTTACTTCCGTTCCGGCCAACGTCACAGGAATGGCCGCGCTGCTGGCCTCACCGGGGGCGTGGGCCACGGTGACCAGTTCCGTCCGGGTGCTGAGTGCCAGCAATTCGCCGGCCAGGGAGGGACCGCAGAATCCCGTGACATACTGCCGCTGCGCCGCTGAAGCCGTGAGCAGGCCAGGCTGGGATTCCTTGGTGAAAAGGCCGTTCCGGTTCAGCTCTGCCAAAGCTCCGGCGATGGGACGCGTTTCCTCGTCGAAGCCCGCCGCCAGGTGACCCGGCTGGTAGGAGCTGCCACCCTCCAGCCACCGCGCGGTGAGCTCGCCGGCGGCTTCCAGGGTGGTGGCCTGCCGCCAGACCCCGCGGTCCTCCAGCAGCCGGCCGAACTGGTCACGTGCTGGTATTTCCTCTGGCTTCATCTTCGGATGCTATCCCCGCGGCCGCGGCCCCTTCCACCGCGGCCGACACACCACTTAACGTCCGGCCCCGGATGTCCGCGGCCTAGGCCTGCTCGGCGGGAATTCCCGCTGCCCGCTCCGCAGCGGCGAGGGAGGCAGCCAGGCTGGTGACGGCGTCGGGATATCCCTGGTGCGGATTGCCGCGCAACTGGTCGGCAGCCTTCATGGCCTTGATGAGCGCGGACGTCTCCGGCAGCCGCACGTCCGTCAGGGACGGGTAGTCGATGCTGCAGGCAGGGTCCAGCTCGTAGCGCCGCCACCGGGCAATCAACGCATCATGCTGCGCCTGCGCTGCCAGGTGCGCCGATTCCAGCGCCTGGTAGTCACGCCGGGCGGCCCGCCGCGCCAGGTAACGGGGAGTGCCCCGGTAGGCGGCGATGCCGGCAGCCACGCCCGCGCCGCCCAGGAACAGGCCGGTCCACGGCGACATCAGGGTAGGGATCAGCAGGGCTGGAACCGCAACGGCAGACCCCAGGAACAGGTCCCAGAACAGCTGGTCCGAGCGCTCAGCCTCGGTGTCTCCGCCGGCAAGGGCACGGCGGCGGACCACAAAGACCGTCGCGGCAATGCTGGCCACCAGTACGGGACCGCAGAGCAGCAGTGCCCAGGCTCCCTGGATCAAACCCTCGAACATTTCCCCCATGGCTGACACCTGACCTCCAGCGGACGCCCGGGCCGCGGATTCCCGGGCTGGTCCTTCCATTGCACAGTGTCCGGGAACCAGCGTCAATGGGCTGGCGGATTCGAAGCCTGCACCCGTCCGGGGCACCCTTTCCGCTGTCAGTGCTGCCGCGTACCGTGGGGACCATGAGACTCAAAATGTGCAGCATCCACGTCAAGGACCCCGCCGCAGCCCACGCCTTTTACACCGGCACCTTGGGCTTCGAGACCCTGATGGCCATGCCGGAGTACAACCTGTTCATCATCAAGGATCCGGGCACCAACGAACAGGGCGCTGACGCCGGGTCCGTGGGCCTTCTGCTTGAGCCCAGCGACAACCCCATCGGCGCCAATTACATGAATGCCCTCCACGACGCGGGGATGCCCGCCATCGTCTTCGGCGTCCCGGACGTGCAGGCGGAGTATGACCGGCTCCGGGAAGCCGGCGTGGTGTTCAAGGGTGAGCCGGCCGAAGACGCGTCCGGCATCAGCGCAGTGTTTGACGACGGCTGCGGCAACTTCGTCCAGCTGCACCAGGACTGATTCCTTAAACGCCAGAGGCTTGTTCGCGGATCCCACCCGTCAAGGTCCGGATCCGCGAACAAGCCTCTGATACGAGGAGGGCTACTCCGCCTTGGCGCGGACCTTCTTCGCTTCCTTCTTGGCGGCTTCTTCCTTCACGCGCTGGGCTTCGGCGCGCACCGCGGCGTGCGTGGCGCGCTCGGTGACCAGCCACTGCGGGGGAGCCTGCAGCAGCGCGGTGATTTCCGCCGTCGTCAGCGCTTCCTCAACGCCGCCGCGGGCTAGGCCGCTGATGGAGACGTTCAGTTTCTGCGCCACCACGGGACGGGGGTGCGGGCCGTTGCGGCGCAGTTCGGCGAGCCATTCCGGCGGGTTGGCCTGGAGTTCGGCGAATTCTTCCCGGGTGATGGTTGATTCCTGGAACTCCCGGGGTGTTGCGGGCAGGTAGATGCCAAGTTTCTTGGCAACGGTGGCCGGCTTCATGGACTGGGAGTTTGCAGAGGTCATGCTTCAAGGGTATCCGGGCGGACGGTACTGTGAAGACGTGCCCTCCGACAACATCTCCCCACCTGACGCTTCCGCTGAGCCTGACGACTCCGCGGAGCAGGCTGCGCCCCGGACCCTCCGCATCGCCTACGTGGCGGGGGTGACGCCCGGAAAGTGGATCCGGCGGTGGGAAGAGCGCATGCCGGACATTCCCCTGCAGGCATTTATGCACGACGGCGGCACGAGTGTTGAGGCAGTGCGCGCGGGTTCCGCGGACATGGCCTTTGTCCGCCTCCCCATCGAGCGCGACGGCCTCAGCGTCATTCCCCTGTACGAGGAGCAGCCCGTGGTGGTGGCTCCCAAGGGCCACGAAATCTCGGTGTTCGAGGAAGTTGCCTACAACGACCTGGGGCAGGAAGCCTTCCTGGACGTCGACGCGCTGGGCGGGCCAGAACCGGCCCTCGAGGTGGTTGCCACCGGAGCCGGGCTGGTGATCCTGCCCATGTCCGTGGCCCGCCATTTTAATGTCAAGGACACCGTGGCCCGGCGGCTTACCGGCGCACCCGTAACCGAAATTGCCCTCGTGTGGCCCGTGGATTCCACCGACGAGGTGCTGGAGGAGTTCATCGGGATCGTCCGCGGCCGCACCGCGCAAAGCTCACGGCAGCCGTCCGCGCAGCCGGTCAAGGTGAAGAAGGAACCCAAACCGGACCGGCGCGGCAGCGGCACCAAGAAGGCGCCGAAGGTGGCCCAGCGCTACGCCCCCAACCCGGACAAGGGCCGCGGCAAGGGCTCACGCAAAAAGGGCAAGCGCTAACCGGACATGACAACAGGCCGGCTCCCGTGGGGGAGCCGGCCTGTCCTGTCTGCCTAGGACACCGTTTTAGGTGTTCTGGACGTGGTCCTTGGCGTCGGTGGCGCGGTCCTTGACGTCGGTGGCGGCGTGCTGGCCTTCGGCTTTGACGTTCTGGGCTGCGTCGGTGGCGGTGGCTTTGACGTTTTCCATGGCTTCCTGGGCCGGTTCCTTGAGGTCCTGGACCATGTCCTTGGCGGCGTCGGTGACCTGGGTGGCCAGGGGCTGCGCGGCGGTCTTGAGCTGGTCGGCCGCTTCGCGTTCCTTTTGGCTGGCCGGGATCAGGGAC
>NZ_QRGQ01000039.1:0-446 GCF_003367205.1 Arthrobacter sp. RT-1 | reverse complement strand
TTGATCTTTTGTGGTCAAGTTTTTAAGAGCACACGGTGGATGCCTTGGCATTAGGAGCCGAAGAAGGACGTAGGAATCTGCGATAAGCCTGGGGGAGTCGATAACCGGACTGTGATCCCAGGGTGTCCGAATGGGGAAACCCCGCCAAGCGCGCGAGTGACTTGGTGACCCGCATCTGAACACATAGGGTGCGTGGAGGGAACGCGGGGAAGTGAAACATCTCAGTACCCGCAGGAAGAGAAAACAATAGTGATTCCGTTAGTAGTGGCGAGCGAACGCGGATCAGGCTAAACCGTTCCATGTGTGATAGCCGGCGGGCGTTGCATGGTCGGGGTTGTGGGACTTTCCATACCAGTTCTGCCGGGCTGGTGGGGTGTGATGTGCGTGCATAGGTGAACGGTTTTGAAAGGCCGGCCAGAGAGGGTGTTAGCCCCGTAACCGTAATG
>NZ_QRGQ01000038.1:430-57482 GCF_003367205.1 Arthrobacter sp. RT-1 | reverse complement strand
GTGGGTGGCGCCCTGTTCCTCAAGCCGGTCTGCCAGGAAGAACGGAATGACCTTGTCCTTGCCTGCGGCGACCTCCTCGTCGTTGGTGAAGGCGGCCACCCTCCGGCCCTCGACGAGGCGAAGCCCGTTCTCCAGTTCCACGTTCAGCAGGCCGGCGGGTCCGTGGCAGACCGCACCCACCAAGCCGCCGTTGTTGTAGACGCGGGCCACCAGGCTCTGCAGGCCTTCGCTGTCAGGGAAGTCCCACATGGTGCCGTGGCCGCCCACGAGGTAGACGGCGTCGTACTGGTCCGGATCAACAACGTCGACGCGGGCGGTGTTGTAGAGGCCGGCGCGCGTGGTCTCATCCTCCGTGAAGGCAACCTGGATGGGATCTTTCGAGTCCACCTCGTCGCGCGGGGGCTGGCCGCCCTGGATGGACGCAAAGTCGACGAAGTGCCCGGAATCCTTGAACACTTTCCAGGGATGTGCGGCTTCGGCCACGTTGTAGCCGGTCTTCTCCCCCGTATCGCCGATCTCGGAAACGCTGGTCAGTACCATGAGGATTTTCTTCATGAAGTGCTCCTTTCGTCCGACTCCCACCCTACGCCCGGCCCGCTCGGTGGGTGGCTCTGCTGAAACGGCCTAGCCTTGGAGCAGCGGAAACAAAGCCTCGGCCGTCCTGGGCTTCTGAATCCGGTCACTAATGTCGAACCAACCGGAAGGTGCCCACCCATGCGGATCCTCGTCGTCGGAGCCGGAGCAACAGGCGGGGCGTTCGGTACGCTCCTGCAGGAAGCGGGACGGGATGTCACGTACCTGGTGCGGCCGCGCAAGCAGGAGGTCCTCCGCCGCGACGGGCTGCGCTTCGTCTCCCCCACCGCTGACCGGACACACCCGGTGAAAACCATCACCGCCCCGGACGGGTCAGAGGTCTTCGACCTGATCCTCGTCACGGTCAAAGCCACCGCGTTCGAGGGCGTACTCGGCGAGATCGGCGCCTTCGTCGGGCCCGGAACCACCATCGTTCCAATCCTCAACGGCATGGCCCACGTGGACCGGCTTGAGCAGCAGTACCCGGGGCAGGTGCTGGGCGGCCTGGCCCGGATCGTCGCCACGCTCGACGGCGACGTGGTCCGCCAGCAGGTGCCCCTGACCTCCCTCATGGTGGGCGGGCTGAACGGAAACCCTGTCTCTCCAGAGGTTTCCGAAGCTCTGGACGTGCCCGGCGTCGACTTCTCAGTAGTGGACGACGTAGTAGGCGCACTGTGGGATAAGTGGGCCTTCATCGCGGCCGCGGGAATCGTCAACTGCCTGTTCCGGGCACCGGTGGGACGGATCCTCGACGCCGGCGGGCAGTCCAGGATCCTGGAGGCCATCAGCGAAACCGAAGCAGTGGCAGCAGCGGCGGGGCATCCCGTTTCCGACGCCGCTCACGCACAGGCCGTCGGCATACTCACCGAGCCGGGCTCGGCCTTCACTTCCTCCCTCTACCGGGACCTCACCGCAGGGCTGCCCTCCGAAGCGGAGCACATCCTCGGCGACCTCGCGCGCCGGGCCCGCGACCTCAACGTCCCGACGCCGCTGCTGGACCTCACGCTCATCCAGATCAGGGCCGGCCTCCCGCGCTGAGTGCGGAAAAGCCCTGGCACGTACCTCGTGCCAGGGCTTTTCCGTGTCCGCTAGCCAGCCGGACTACGTGCAGTGGTAATCACCAGGGGTTTCGACAGGCTCAACCACCGGAGGCTTTATCCGGCGACCTGGAAGGTCAGGGTCTCGGTGAAGGTCCGGCCGTAGACGTCCGTGGCGGTGACCGTGGCGGTGTGCTCGCCGGCTGCCAGGTCGGCGGGCAGCTGCAGCCGCCACAGGTGCATCATGCGGTCGGCCAGGCTTCCGCCGTTGACCAGCTGCTCCTGGACGGCAACCGGGTCGGACCATTCAGCGCCGACCAGCTGGCCTTCGCCCTGCATCTGCTGGGTGCGGACCGCCTCAACTGCCTGGCCGCCGTCGAGCTGTACCTCCACGGTGGAGCCGGTGCTGCCCATCCAGAAGTTGCTGGTCAGCCAGGTGGTGTTGGCGAGGTCGTCGCGGGAGACGGTCAGCGGGCCGGTGAACTCGGGGGCGCTGCCCTTGTTCGCGAGGTTCTGGGCGTACCACTCGCGGTAGCGCGGGGTGTTCAGGCCCAGCGACATCTGCAGTGACTCGTCCTCGCCCCGGACCGTGAAGCGCTCCTGGAACTCGGTGTTTTTGATGTCCAGCGTCAGCACGCCCGGCAGGCCGCCGTCGCGCTGGTAAGCGAGCGGGTAGCCCTCGGCGGTTTGGCGTCCGGAGTACCAGTCACCGGAGATGGCGCCGGCGGTGATGTGGGTGAACGGCAGGGCGTCGATGCCAAACAGTTCGGACCAGCCTGCCAGGGAGTCGCCTTCGCGGAGGTTCTCGATGCTGTGGGTGTGTCCGCCCAGCGCAACCACCTCACGGCCTTCGAGGATCTTGTAGATCTCCTTGACCTGTTCCACCTGGTGCTTGCTGCTGCCCTGGTCGGCGTAATCGAGCAGCGGGATGTGTGCCGCGAGGACGATCAGCTGGTTCTGCGGTACCTGGGCGATGTCGTTGCGCAGCCATTCCAGCTGCTGCTCATCCAGCGAACCGGTGTAGTCGCCCTTGGCGGCCGGAAGCTTGGTGGGGAATTCCACGGTGTTCAAGGCCACGACGTGTGCCTTGCCGGCGTCATAGGAGTAGTACTCCGGACCCAGGTTGGCCTTGAAGGTGTCGAACGTGTGCTCGCTGCTGGTGGCATCAAAGTCAAGGTCGTGGTTGCCGGGCAGGAAACGGGCCGGGCCGTTCAGCATGCCGGCCAGTTCCCTGGTCTGCGGGTAGAGCGAGAGGTCGTCGCCCACCACGTCTCCGATGAACAGGGCGCCGCAGCCTGCATAGTCCGTCCGCGCGGCCAGGTCGGCGAAGGCGCCGGTGCGGGCGTATCCCACCTCGTCCTGATCGTAGGTCTGGACGTCGCCGCCGATGACGCAGTGCTGTTCCGGCGACTGGGTCAGGCCGCTCTTGGCCAGCGGGAAGTTCACCTGGTCCGGCAGCTCTCCGGTCGGCTCGATACCGCCGAACTTCAGCTCCGGGGAACCGGCCGGCAGATGGTGGTAGAAGAACTGGGCCACGTTGTCCCCGTCCACCGGAACCTGGTAGCCGCGGGGCTGGGTCACGAAGACGGTCATGTTGTCGAAGGCCGGCAGCTCGTAGCGGCCCTGGCTGTCCGTTGTCGTGACGTCACGCCCATTGGACACGGTCACTGCCGCCAGGCCGCGCTCGTTTCCGTCCTGCACGGAGTCCTGGTCATCGTCCACGAAGGCGACGCCGTCGATCACCTGCTGGTTCTCGTCAGGCCCTTCGACGACGTTGACGCTGCCGCGGTAGGCGGTGGCGTCCCAGTCGGCAGGCTCGGCGGCGTTGCCGGCGGAAGGGTTCATCAGGGACGCTGCGGCGATGACGGCCAGGGTGCTGGCGGTCAGCGCCAACGGCCTGGCGGGATGGAACTTGGACGGTCTGGCAATCAGGTACACGAAGGTCCTCCGGGTCGAGTGAATGCTGCCGGCCGTTCCAGCCGGCGCATCCACCCTCACAGGACCAGGTAAACGGTTACCCACGGGTAGGCCACGGCAAGTGGACGTACACGTAACCACTCGTAAAGCGGCAGGACCCGCCCAAGCTGCCTGCCGCCGTCGGACCCGCTCTGAGGTGAGGGAACGCTGTTCCCCTGTTTCAGGCCGCGGGTTTGATGTTCTGGTTGACATGGAACAGGTTGCCGGGATCGTACTTCGCCTTGATCCTGGCCAGCCTGGCGTAGTTGCCGCCGTAGTTGTCCTCGATGCTGGACTGGTCGTCGGCATCAAGGAAGTTGACGTAGCCCCCGCCGGCTCCATAGGGATGCAGGGCCTGGTGGTAGTCCTTGACCCATCTCGTGTTGGCCGCGTTGTCCTCAGGGGACTCCCACATTCCGGCGATGGCTACCGAGAAGTTGGCATCCCGGTAAGGAAAGGCAGTCTCATCCTGTCCCACACGTTGCGCCGCACCGTTAATCGGATAGAAATGATTGGCGGTCTGGGGACTGGGCACCCCGGCTCCGAACTTCCGGGCGACACCGATCACATCGTCGCTCAGCTCCGGAAGGAACTCCGCCTTCCAATATGCCTGTAGGCCCTTCGGGAGCATCGGGTCGAACAACGTGTTGAGCACCGGGTACGGGAGCGGGCCGACAAAAGACCCTGCTACCGGGGCGACCTCCAGGAACTGCTGCCATTGCCGCTCGCCTTCATCGTGGGGACCGGTCCAGCCGCCCACCACAACCACCACAGGTTTGCCGTGGTGCTCCTCCGGTAGGAAGGGAACCGGCGGGCCCTGGTGGAATCCGAGGAAGATGCCCATGTCTTCGGGAGCTGTGGCGATGTAGTCCCGGTACAGCTGCCCAACAGCCTCGGCGTGCTCGAGCAGGTAGATCACCACACCGCCGTAGACCACGTCCACCGGATGCAGGGTGAATTCCAAGGACGTGACCGCGCCGAAGTTTCCGGTGCCGCCGCGTAGCGCCCAGAAGAGATCGTCGTTCTCGGTGGCGCTGGCCGTGAGAAACTTCCCGTCCGCGGTGACCACGTCCGCGGATATGAGGTTGTCGCAGGACAGGCCGTGCTTGCGGGCGAGGTAGCCAATGCCGCCGCCCAGCGTCAGTCCGGCAACACCTGTGGATCCGATAATGCCGCCGGTTGTTGCCAGGCCGAACGCGTTTGTGGCGTGGTTGAAGTCGGCCCAGGTGGTGCCTGCCTCGGCCCGGGCCGTCCGGGCAGCAGGATCCACCCGGACGCCCGTACGGTCCGCGAAGTCCAGCACCAGGCCGCCGTCGCAGGTTCCGAAGCCGGGGGCGCTGTGACCACCGCCCCGAAGCGCGAGGTCCATGCCGTTGTCGCGGGCAAAATTCACGCCGGCGATGACGTCCGCGACTTGCGACACCCGCAGTATGGCTGCGGGGCGTTTGTCGATCATGCCGTTATAGACGGTCCGTGACGCGTCGTACTGGGGGTGGTCTGAAGTGATGACGTGGCCCCGGACTTTGTCCTGCAGGGCCTGGAATCCGTTGTTGTCCATGGAGACTTCCATTCGCCCCGAGCATGGCCGCTCGGGGACTTGGCACGGCATCCCCCGGCCGTGCGGGTCCTTCATGATGCAGCCGCTGCGGTCCCGGAAGAGTCCGGGAACAGGCCTGGCGGCCCTGAAGCAGCGGCGGAGACCGGATGCGCCGGTGCTGCATGCAGGTGGCATGCAGCACCGGCGTGATTCTCGAATATGCGCCTGCCGGCGACGCTGCCGGGCGAAGCTTGGGACACCCTTGGGCCGACGACTAACCGTAAGCTACGCCTGCCCGTTTTCAAGGTCAAGAAGCGGTAGGAAAAGGTACGTCCCGGCATGGGTGGCCGGGACGATGCGGACCGTGCGCCGCGGGAACGGCGCGGCGCACGGTCTACTCGTGCTAGATCCGCGCGGTTTCCTTCTCGCGGTCGGCCTTCTTGTAGGACTCCCAGAAGGTGGCCCCCGTGATGCTGAGGGGCTGCGGGTCGAAGACGGGGTCGAGGCCGAGCTTCTGCTGCCGCTCGAAGTCCTTGAGGGCCTTGAGCGCGGGCTTCTGCAGGATCAGGATGCCCACGATGTTCAGCCAGGCCATCAGCCCGACGCCGATATCGCCCATCACCCACGCATCGGCGGCGGTGTTCACGCAACCGTAGGCAGCGGCGACGAGGATGGCCATCTGCAGGGCGATGGTGGTGGCGCGGCCGAGGCTGGTCCGGAGGCCGGGGATCACCCTGGCCGACGAGTTGCCCAGGAGGAAGCGCAGGTTGGTCTCGGCCATGTAGTAGTACGCGATGACGGTGGTCAGGCAGAAGAAGATCAGCGTGACGGCGATGAACGCGGCGCCGACGCCGGGGAACACGGAGTCGAATCCGGCCTGCACATACTGGGGTCCGACGACGGCCGAGGCGGACAGCAGACCGCCTTCGGCGAGGATCTCACCGTCTTCACTGCCGCCGGAGAAGACGCGGTAGGCGCCGGTGGAGAGGATCAGGAAGCCGGTGGCCGAGCAGACGAACAGCGTGTCGATGTACACCGCGAAGGCCTGGACGAGGCCCTGCTTGGCCGGGTGCGAGACTTCGGCTGCGGCGGCGGCGTGCGGGCCCGTTCCCTGGCCGGCCTCGTTGGAGTAGACGCCGCGCTTGACGCCCCACATCACGGCCAGGCCGATGATGGCGCCGAGGGCCGAATCCATGCCGACGGCGCTGCGGAACACCAGCGAGAGGATCTCCGGCAGCTGGGCGGCGTTGATGACGACGACGATCAGGGCGAGGATGATGTAGCCGGCGGCCATGAACGGCACCACGAAGGCGGCGACGCTGGCGATGCGCTTTATGCCGCCCATGACCACAAGTGCCAGGAGGATGACCGAGCCGACGGCAACAATCCACGGCTCGAGGGCCCAGGCGCCGCTGATCGCGGTGGCCATGGAGTTGGTCTGGACACCCGGCATCAGAACGCCGCAGGCAAGGACGGTCACGGCCGCGAAGACGTAGCCGTAGACCTTAAAGAAACCGGCACCCTTGGTGTGTGCGAACCCGCGGGAGAAGTAGTAGGCCGGGCCGCCGCGGTACTCGCCGGTCAGCGGATCACGGGTCTTGTAGATCTGGCCGAGGGTGGACTCGATGAACGACGTGGACGCGCCCAGGAAGGCGACCGCCCAGATCCAGAACAGGGCGCCCGGTCCTCCGAAGGCGATCGCGGTGGCGACGCCGGCGACGTTGCCGGTGCCGACGCGGCCGGACAGGGACATGGCCAGGGCCTGGAACGAGGAGACGCCGGAGGCGGACTTCTCGCCGTGAACGAGCTGCTGGAACATCCCCTTAACGTGCCGGACCTGCAGGAAACGTGTTCGGATGGAGAAGTAGACTCCGGTGGCGAGGCAGAGATAGACGAGCCAGTCGCTCCAGATCACGTTATTGATGGCTGATAAGGCATCGCTCATAAGTGTGGGTTCCCTCCATGAAGAGCGTAGGGGATGCGTTTGGTGCTGCGCGGCGTCGGTCGACGCGATGTGGCGCACCACACCAAAACCTGTGAAGCCTCTCACAAAGAGTTATTCCAGTCCATTTGGCTTCCCGGTGGGGGCTCTTGTACCTGCTGGTGCTCAGGCCTACCTTCGTTACATGAGCTGGCTGCTTCGTGGAGGGACCCGAACTGCGGGTGCTGTCATGACTGCAGGGTCCGCGTCTTTTCTTGCCGGGGCCTTCATGCCTGTCTCGCGTGTTTACGTGGAACGGGAACGGCAACGCAAACTTGAGATTTTGCTGGCGAACCCCGTGCAGTGGAGGGCGCAGACTGTGTTGCTCGGCGCGGGCACAATTGTGCTGCCTGCCGGTGTGGCGGTGCTCGCCGGAGAGTGGGACCGGGGACGCGCGGGTGGCGAACAGGAACGACTGGCAGGGCGGCGGCTCGCCCAAGCCGGCGCAGTCCTCCTGGCCGGTGGAGCTGCCGTCTTCCCTGTGGACCTGGCAGCCCGGTTCACCGACCCCGAGGGCTTCGCGCTGGGGCGGCAGCCCGAGTGGCCATTTTATGGGTACGTGTGGGTGAGCCTGGCGGGGATGGCGGCCCTTGGCGGCGCCCTGCTCCAGCGGTCCCGCACGCACGCCGGTTTTCCGCGCTGGCCCGGCTGGCTGAATCTCGGTGGTGCGGCAACCTTCGCCGGCGTGCTGGCCAGCACTGGCGACCTTCCGCCCCTGTCCATTTACTGCATCGAATTGGCCACCGGGATTGCGCTGGTTCTTCGGGGCGGCCAACGGCAGCCATCAGGGGATACGGGCCAACCGCCGCCACTAAAATAAGGCATGGACATCGCGGATACGCTCTGGACGGTGCTGGGGGCCGGGCTGATTCTCTTGATGCTCGCGGACGTCTTCCACACCCTCCTGTATCCGCACGACTCCGGTCCCACCGGGCGCGCGATCATGCGGGGAATCTGGCTGCTGACGAAAAAAGTCCGGGGCCGGGCATCCTCCGTTGCGGCGCCCCTGGCCATGGCCGCCGTGATCGCAACCTGGGCGAGCCTGGCCGCCGTCGGCTGGGCCCTGCTGTACCTGCCCCACCTGCCGGACGGCTTTGTGTACGGGACCGGTGTTCCGCAGCGGGCCGATTTTGCCGAAGCCCTCTACATCTCGCTCGTCACTCTTTCCACTGTGGGGTTCGGCGAAATCGTGGCTGCCAGTCCGCTGCTCCGGCTGGTCTCCGCCCTGCAGGCCGTGACCGGCTTCGGGCTGCTGACCGCCACGGTCTCCTGGATCCTGCAGACCTACCCTGCCCTGAACCGGCGACGGGCTCTGGCCCACCAGCTGAACCTGTTCCGGGAGGCGGCCGGCCCTGATGGTGTAGCGGCACTGGAACCCGCCCATGCAGCCGGACTGCTGGAGTCGCTGGCCCGGAACGTAGCGACCGTGGGGATAGACCTGTTGGCGTTCCACGAAACCTACTATTTCCGCGAAGTGGACCAGCGGAGCTCCCTGCCTGCCACGCTTGCCTACGCCCAGCAGCTGGCATCGGACGCCGAACGGAGCAAAAGCCGGGAACTCCAGTTCGCCGGACGGATGCTGCACGCGGCACTGGATGGGCTCGCGGACGTCCTCCGCGGCAAATTCGGCCATGCCGGAACCACCTCCTCCGACGTGTTCGACAGCTACGAGCTGCACCACCGCCACCGGCGGGAGGGGGAACCGGACCGGTGACGCCGTCAGCCGAGGCAGGTGCGGGCGTGCGAAGAAGCTCCCGGTTTTCGCGTTGGTTCCTGTTGTGCCTCCTGGCTGTTGCCGTTCTCTTACGTCCTTTCGAACACGCCGCCGCCGTCGTCCCCCAGGCCCCGCCCGCCGTCGTCCCTGACCAACAGACTTATGAAGCAGTAGATGCCTTCCTGCAGGAACAAATGGCCGCGATCGGGCTCCCGGGCGCCGCCGTCGTCGTCGTTCAGGACGGGGTCCCGGTGCATGCCGCCGCCTACGGCAGCGCCGACAACTCGGGCCGTCCGATGACCGTCGACACCCCGGTACTGCTGGCCTCCACCAGCAAGTCCCTCACGGCCATCGCCGTAATGCAGCAGGTGGAGGCCGGCCGGCTCCGCCTGGACGAACCCGTCCGGACCTACCTGCCGTGGTTCACCCTGCAGGACAGCCGCGCGTCCGCGATCACCGTCCGGCACCTGCTGCACCAGGCCAGCGGCATGGCGTCCAAGGACACTGCCTTCGAAGGCTCCTTCGCGCAGCACCCGCAGGCCCTCGAAGAAGGCGTCCGGGACCTCGCTGATTCCCCGCTGGCGGGAGTCCCGGGTGCTGCCTTCGGCTACGCCAACGCCAACTTCAACGTCCTGGGCCTCCTGGTTCAGACGGTCTCCGGGCAGCCGTTCGGGGACTACATGCGCCAGCATGTTTTTGACCCCCTGGACATGAGCCATAGCCATGCGACCCGCGCTGCTGCCCTTGCGGATGGTGCCGCCGCCGGCCACTCGCTGTGGTTCGGCACTTTCTGGCAGCAGACGGAGGTGCCCGCGCCGACCACCGGGATGCCGTCGAGCACCATGTACGCCTCGGCGAATGACCTGGGCCGGGAGCTCAGCATGCTGCTGGACGAGGGGCAGTACCGGGACGGGCGCATCCTTCAGCCCGACAGCGTCCGGGCCATGCTCAAGCCCGGGGTCCGGGTTGACGGGTCAAAGATGTACGCGATGGGGTGGTTCACCCGTCCGCTTGTTGAATCCGTCCCTGCCGCGGAGGCCGCCGACAATGCCTCCTTGCCGTTGCTCGCAGAGCACCAGGGCGAGTGGGGCAACAGCCATACGTACCTGGCGATGGTTCCCTCCACCAGGCTGGGCGTCGCACTGGTCATCAACGCGAACGACACCTCGGCTCCCTCCCGGCTCAAGGCCATCGACACGAACATACTGCGGATCCTCCACGGCCAGCAGCCCATTCCCGCCGTCGTCCAGGAGGACTGGCTGCAGCGCTACAGCTGGGCGGTCGCGCTGGGGCTGCTGGTGGCGGAACTGCTGAGCCTGTGGCTGGCACTTGGCGTGTTGCTGCGGAGCGGTGGAACGTACGACGGCGGCGGGAGGCTTCCGCTGTTGGCGGCGGGTTTGGCGGCGCTCGCTCTCGACGCCTTCGCCCTGTGGCTCTGCTTCATCTACGCACCCGCCCGGTTCGACACCGGCCTGCTGGTCATCATCCGCCAGTTCCCGGACGTCGGCGTCTCGCTGGTGCCGGTGCTCGGGCTGGCCATCCTGTGGGCTGTTCCGCGGACGGTGTGGCTGCTCATCCGGGCACTGCGCCCTGGCCCGCACGGCGTAACCTGAAACCATGGCGGCGGGTGTCAGTTCTGTTCATACCCTGGAGGCGCGGCTGAAGTCGGCCTACGACAACCTGCCCCTGCCGGCGCCCGTCGTGGCCGCGATGGCTCTCGATCTCGTCCTTGCCAGGTTCCGTCCCCTGCCGCTCCCCGGCTCACGCGCCGTTCACAGCATGGCGGGGACTGGACTGGTGATCGCCGGAGTCGGACTCAATGCCTGGGCCCTGGCTGAACGCCGGCGGCGCTCGGCGGGCCGCTTCGAGCTGGAGCGGCCGGAGGATCTGGTGGTCACAGGCCCCTATGCGATGACCCGCCATCCCATGTACGTGGGCTGGTGGCTCATTCAACTCGGCGCGGGAGTCCTGGCCGGTTCGTCCTGGGTCCTCGTGCTGCTGCCGGCCGAGGTGCTGGTGGAGCACCGCTTTGTCGTCGGCGAAGAAGCTGCCCTCGCGGAGCTCTTTCCGCAGTCCTACCCCGGCTACGCGGAAAGGGTTCCACGCTATCTGGGGCTCCCCCGCGCGTAGGCGCCTTCGCCTCCAAACCCAGCGGGCCGCCGTCGTAATTCACGACGGCGGCCCGCTGGCTTTGGCGCCGGGCTCCCCTACTGCCCCGGCGCCCGGTAGGACGGCGTCTTCTTGGCGGCGTTGTCGAGGTCTTCCACGGTCAGGAGCGGCTTCAGGCGGACGTTGACGTTCCCCGTCGAGTTGATCAGCAGCGACAGCGCTGCGGCGCTTGCATCGTCCGGCGCTTCAAAAACACCCAGGACGTCGTAGTAACCAAAGGCGTAGTAGAAGCTCTCCAGTGAGCCTCCTACCGAGCCGAGGGCCTCCACCAGTGCGTCACGCCGCGCGGTGCCGCCTTCCTTCATCAGCCCTTTGATGCCCTGGCCCACGTACGTCGCTTCAAACAGATACTTTGGCATGGTCTTTTCCCTTTCCTGCATCTTCATCCCGGTTGTCGCCGCAGGAACTTCATACCGGCCCTGAGGACACCGTTGTAGCAGGGCCGAAGTGGCACGGATGCGGCGCCTCACTCGGTGATAACGGGGTGAATGCCCCGCTAGCGCAGACGCTATTCCTCGGGTTAAGGGCAGTCAATATGCTGGGGATACCCAATGCCCGGCACCTTCACTGTGGCCAATCCTGCAGAGACGAAGCAGCGGGGGCAGGCTACGGCTCAGCCCGGGTCAAGAGCCATGCTGCGTCCATGTCCGGCTTGGGCTTTGACCGGCGAACCTTCCGCACCAGGACGATGAACGGCAGGAGCAGCAATTGGAGAACACCGGCTGCAATCAACAGCACAACGATGAGGACGACGATGGGTAAGTACAGCATGAACACGCCGGCAAGGGTGGCAAAGTACCCGAAAGTGAACCCGATAATTGTTCCGGTATCCATGTCTACCCCCAAGAACTAATTACCGTGAACCGGATGAAGCTTAATGATTGTTTGTTGTCGGCGGTGCGACGCTTGGCAGGGCCCTCCATGTGCGGACTTTCCTGACGCCCGGCATGCGGTGCCGAGCTGAATGGTGCCCGGTTATTGGGCGCACTCGGCGCCAAGGCCTGTATGCGAGTTCACTGTTCTGGCCGGAGGGAGGGGCAGCCGAAGCCACCACCGACGACCCTTTCCGGCGGCGCCGCAAGCGTAGGAGTACGAAGACCGTTAATCCCACCCAAGCGAAAGCTGCACCGAAGATTAGGACTACTGAAGGGATCGTACCCATGCCTGAGTTTAGGCCCGAAACAGGCTGCAGTCCTTACCTGTTTTCTGAGTGCTGGCTACTCGTGATACCCCGTCGGTACCTACTGCGCAGGTCTTCCAGTCCGAGCCAAATACCCTTTCTTCTGTCACGCCGCCGGCCGTAGGCTATGGGCATCCATCCCACACAGGAGGCACCCATGCGTACGGCAGAACCCATGACTGAAACCGAGCAGCTCCACCATCTTCTGGAAAACCTCACCACCCGTCTGGCCAGGGGCAAGGAATGGGCCACGCCCGGCGTGCAGGCTGCTCTGCAAAGAGCGGTGGCCGGCCTGGATACCGGCATCGAAACTGCGTCCCCGCGCCTGCAAATGCTTCTGCGCGCGCTGGCGGACGAGCTTGCAGGCGGTGTGGAGACGCTGACTCCCCGGGTGCGGGAACAGTTGAAGCGTGTTGGGCCGAAAGCCACTGCCGAGGTCCCGGTGGAAGCGGGTCGGTCGGCAGCCAGGACATTGTGGTGGCTCGGCGCGATGCTGCTCGCGGCGGGGGCCGGAGTGGGCGTGTGGCGCTCCTTGCAGGCATCAGGGGAAGAGTCTGTGCCCTCGCTAACTGTGCAGGAGACCGGCAGCAAGAGTTCTGATGATGACCCCGAGCTCGCCGCTGGCCGGATATAAGGGCTTCGTACGCGGGGCGCACCAGAATAGTTCCGCCGCCGCAAAGCCGGGCAGGTGTTGAAGAAAGTCTCCGCAGGGCCCGCCGAGCAACTGCGCGACCTTTTGAGGTGAGCGGCTTGCCAGATCAATAGTAAGCGTGCTTAGTATTGATCTGGCGCAAAGCCAAAGGCCCTGAAATCAATCCAAGGAGACACCATGTTCGCCAAGGAAAACATTGACACCCTGCTCAACGCCGGCGGTAACGTCCTGAGTGCTGACGGGGACAAGATCGGTTCCATCGGCCAGGTCTACGCCGATGATGAGACAGGCCAGCCCTCCTTCGTCACTGTAAAGACCGGGCTTTTCGGTACGTCCCAATCGTTCGTCCCGCTGGAAGGTGCCCGCACTGAGGGCAACGACATTGTTGTGCCTTACGGCAAGGACCAGGTCAAGGATGCACCGCGGGTCGCTGAAGACGGCCATCTGGAACCGGCCGAGGAAGAACGGCTGTACACCTACTACAACCTCGGTGGTGGTACCTCCTACAGCGGGACCCCTTCCCGGACCGGCACAGCCGACACCGGCGAAAGGACGGGCACCGTGGGCCATGACACCTCCGGCCCAACGACTGATGATGCAATGACCCGGTCGGAAGAGCAGCTCCGCGTCGGCACCGAAAAGCAGGCCGCAGGCAGGGCCCGGCTTCGCAAATACGTCACCACCGAGAACGTCACCAAGACCGTACCGGTGCAGCGTGAAGAAGTCAGGATCGAGCGCGAACCCATCACCGACGCGAACGTCGGCGCCGCGATGGATGGACCTGCGATCAGCGAGGAAGAACACGAAGTCATCCTCCACGAAGAACGCCCCGTGGTGGAAAAGGAGACCGTCCCTGTCGAACGGGTCCGCCTGGACAAGGCCACCGTGACCGAAAACGTCACCGTCAACGAGGAAGTCCGCAAGGAAAACATCGACACCGACGGAACCGGCGGCACCCGCCGCTAAACCAAGTTGTGCACAAGGGCCCGGGCACCAACCCCCGGGCCCTTTGCATGCCTTCCAGGCTGCAGGGCTCCCGCCGGGTTGGCAGAGCGAACCTTAAGAAACTGATGGACGATTTTCGGCTGCAAGTGCGGCCAGGTCCCGGATCAGCCGCTGGACTTCATGTTCCCGGCCTCTCCGGGGCGGGGTCAGTTGCACCGCGCACGGCCTTACCAGGCGGCTCTTAGGCGGAGCTGGAACAGGAGCGGACTTTCGCGGCTCCATTGACGGACGCGACTCCTTTGCCCCGCGCGGAATATCCATGCCCATACGTCCCCCTCGACGTAGTTGTTCTGCTGCCCTGTAAAAACACTTTAGGAAGCCAGAGGACCGGGCGGAAGCGCATATGTCCATCATCGGGATTTATTGTGCCGATCTTGAGCCTTCGCTGCGCCACGGGGCATCGGCGGGTCATCAAGCACCGGGTGCGGAGCCGGCGACGGCTGGGGGAGGCGTTCGTGGTCTCAGGCGAACGCCCACGTCGCCGGCTCCAGTTATCACCATATGACCCCTGCCTTCGGAGGACCCGAGTAATTGATACGCGTTTCGTGAACCCGAAGTACCTACCCAAAGGTTTGTGGCGGTTAATCGAGCGAACGAAGGAACGTCCTCACCTCGGCATTGAAGGCGTCGGCGGCCTCTATGTTGCTCAGGTGCCCGACTCCGGGGAGTACGACGAGCTGCGATGCGGGAATTTTCGTGTGCAGCTCCTTCCCGACCGCCAGCGGCGAGCGCGCGTCGAGGTCGCCATGCAGCACCAGCGTCGGGATGTCGATGTCAGGAAGGATGCCGCGAAGGTCGGCATCCGCCATCGCCCGGAGCATCGTCAAACTGGCTCGCGGGTGAATATCTGACATCAGCGCGAGTGTCTGTTCGGCCATTTCCCGCGGTGCAGACCCGGTGAGCATGCCGGGAAGGTACTTGGGCAGCCAGTCCGCGGGAGGCTGAGTGACGTCCTCACTGATCATCTGAACGCGCCGCTGCACCTCGTCGGCTGGCAAGGAGCCCGCCCAGCCGGCATAAGCCCCTGCCAAGATCAGGCTTCTGGGCACGCTCGGGTGTCGCCCATAGAGCGCCAAGGCAAGTGCTCCGCCGAACGACAGGCCAAGGACGTGCGGGCTAGGCAGGCCCAGCGCGTTCACGAACCCGGCCAGGGTGTCGGCGTAGTCGTCCATGGAGAAGGACTCAGGCGGGTCATCGGATCCTCCGCTGCCCGGAGCGTCCCACGCGACCAGATTGAACTCGTCACTGAGAGCGTCGAACTGCGGGCCCCAGGAGCGGCTGTCAAAACCAAAGCCCCCATGAAGAAGGATGAGGGGTTCGCCGGATCCCGCAACCCGATAGTTGATTTTGAGGCCGGACACGGTAACTGCGCCCATGTACGTAGCTTGGCATCCGGCGGCCAAGCCTGGCAACGCCGCCAGACGACGCTCCGGGCTGCTAGGTCTCGGTCCAGCTCTCTGCAGCTACCCCGTACTCCGGCCGGCCGGCGGGCCGGTACTTCTGGATGACGAGACCGCGGGATGTAGTGGACGACTCAAGCAGCTCTAGCTTGTAGTCCGGCCCGGACTCCGGGAACAGCCTGTTGCCCTGACCAACGACCACGGGATAGACAGTCAGGTCGATTTGGTCCACGAAGTCGTTGGCAAGCAACCAGCGGACGAGGGAGAGGCTGCCGGGCACAACCAGGTCGCCCTCCCCTTCCTCTTTCAGCTTCCGGATGTGTGATTCAATGTCACCGGTCAGGACAGTCGTCGGTTCCCACGCCGGCTGGGAAAGCGTGGTAGATACGACGTACTTCGGGCGGTTGTTCAGCGCCGCAGCGACCGGATCTTCCGTAGCGTCAGCCATCCCCGAACCCCAGGAACCGGCGAACACCTCGTACGTCCACTTGCCGAACAGGAATGCTGCGGCGTTCCCGTATACCTCGTTGAGGTAGTCGCGGGACTCGGGGTCCAGCAGCGGACCGGCCCAGCCCCCGCGTTCGAAGCCGCCTCGACGATCCTCATCGGGACCACCGAGGCCTTGCATGACGCCATCAACGGTGACGTTCATCGTGACTTTCAATTCCATTTCCTGCTCACTTTCTCCGGCGATAGGTACAGGTGCGGGATGAAGGCGGGACTGTGTCAGCCCGAACAGTTTCCATCCTGTGCTTGAGGCACCGCTACCTATGCTGTCCGTCTTCATGAAAAAGGTTTTTAGGGGGACTCCTGGCCCGCGCTTCTATCCAGCACCCGTGGGCACGAGCCGGTAGGCGAAGCGGCCGTCCACGCCATCGTCCGGGCTCATCGTGAAATCCGCTCCCTGCATCGGCAGCAGCAGGGGTGTCTTCACCGCCTGTCCGTCGCACGCGACCCGCACGGGGGCAAGGACTTCAGCCCCCGCCGACGTGGACACGGACAGCTCAGCAAAGGTTGGCCCTATGCAGACAAAGTGCAGTTCGTACTCGCCCGGTTCGGCCATAAGCGTTCCCGTGGTGGTCGTGTTGCCGCCGCTGGTCCCGCGTAGCTCGCCCGGGATGCGTGGCTGCAACTGCTTAGCTGACCACTCCGAAAAGTCCTCCAGCTCCGAAGCCCTGGGGTCCGGGTTGGTCTGCACCTCGAAGGACCGCGGCTGCGGTGTTGCCGCCGGCGGGGACGCCGGGGCCGGCCGATCCTCCGGCCCAGCGTACTCACAGCCGGGAAGGGCAACGGCCATAACGGCCACACCGAACAAAAGTACCCCGCGCCGTGCCGGCGCTCCCCCATGAGCTGACATGGGTCCGAGTCTATGGCCTGCCGCCTCCGGCAGTGCCAGTATGTGGAGGATCAGGTTCACTCCGAGCGCCCCCTCCGGGCAGCAAGGACGCGCGACTCATGACGTATGTAACCGGCCTGGCCGATGTGGGACCGGACGACGTCGCCGTATCCGGTGGCAAGGCCGTCGGGTTGGGCGGCCTCATCCAGGCCGGACTGCCGGTCCCGCCGGGGTTCGTCCTGACCACCGCCGCCTACGCGGATTTTGTCACTGAAAATCACCTTGCGACGGCGGTCCACGACGTGGCTGCACTGCCACGGCAGGCGTCGCCGCAGGACTACGAGGACGCCTCGGAGCAGATCCGCACCCTGTTCAGGAGCGGCTCCATGCCGGCCGGCATCGCAACAGAATTAACCGCAGCCTACGGGCTTCTCGGCAGTGAAGACGCAGCAGTGGCGGTGCGTTCCTCGGCTACCGCCGAGGACCTCGCCTCGGCCAGCTTCGCCGGTCAGCAGGAAACCTACCTGAACGTCCGCGGCGCGGAGGCCCTGGCGGAAGCCGTGATCCGCTGCTGGGCCTCCCTCTGGACGGCGCGCGCCATGGCCTACCGCGCCCGCGAAGGCGTGGGACCGGACGAGGTGCGCCTCGCCGTCGTGATCCAGCTGATGGTGGAGGCCGAGGCCGCCGGGGTCATGTTCACCGCCAACCCCGCCAACGGGCGGCGGGACCAGACGGTGATCAGTGCCGCGTGGGGCCTGGGCGAATCGGTGGTCAGCGGGACGGTCACCACCGATGACGTGGTGGTCGACGCCGGGACCGGCACCGTGGTCTCGCGGCAGACGGCGGACAAGGACGTCATGACCGTCTACGCGGAGAACGGGACCCGGGAGCAGCCGGTGGCGGCAGACCGCCGCCGTGAGCCCGTCCTTGATGACAGCGCGGCGGCCGAGCTGGCCGGGTACGGACAGCGGATCACGGAGCATTTCGGGACGCCGCAGGACGTCGAGTGGGCGCGCACCGCAGACGGTTTTTTCATCCTGCAGTCCCGCCCCATCACGGCGCTGCCGGACCCGGCGGCCGACACCCCGGACACCTGGCCCCTCCCCTATCCCAAGGGGCTCTACTTCCGCGCGAGCATCGTGGAACAGCTGCCCGATCCGCTCTCACCGCTGTTCGCCGACATGGTTGACGGGTCCGTGGCGCGGTCGCTGCAGGCACTGCTGGCTGAGGCCCTGGGCAAGAACGTGATCCGCGACGGCGACGTCGGGCTGCCCACCATCAACGGCTACGCCTACTACTATTACCGCACCTCGGGCATGTGGCGGATGATGGGTAAGGCGCCGGCCGCCGTCGGGGCGCTGGCCCGCGGCAAGGCGCACATGGGAGTGGCCGGCTGGCGCGGGTTCTCCCACCCCCGGTACGAACGGGTGATCAAGGACTGGTCCGCGAAGCCTCCGGCGCAGCTCACCGGCGGGGAACTGCTGGCGGGCGTGCAGGCGCTGCTGGATGCCGGCACCGTGTACTACACGGCCGTGCAGTCCATCATTCCGCTCGCCGCCACCAGCGAGCTCTCCTTCCGGGCGTTCTACGACAAGTTCGTCCGCCGCGACGGCGATCCCGCGGCCCAGACGTTCCTGCTCGGCTACGACAGCGAACCCATCCGCGCGGAGAAGTCGCTGTACGACCTCGCCGGCTGGGCCCGCAGCGATCCCGGGCTGACGGCTGCTTTGCTGGAACGTCCGACGGCGGTACTCGCCGAGTGCCAACGCACCGGTTCCGCGCCCGAAGGTGTGGACGGAGTCCTGTGGCAGGAATGGCGTATCGCCTTCCAGGAACATCTGGCCCTCTACGGCCACGCCGTCTACAACCTGGATTTCGCCAGCCCCGTGGCGGCCGACGATCCGTCCGCCCTGCTGGAAACAGTGAAGTTCTACCTGCGCGGGCAGGGCACCGACCCGCATGAGCGGCAGCGGCTCTCGACCGAACGCCGGGAGGAGCTCACCCGCCAGATGGCCGAGCGCCTGGGACCGCGCCGGCGGACCGCGTTCCTCCGGCTGCTCCGCTGGGCCCAGGAGACGGCGCCGATCCGCGAAGACGCGCTGGCCGACGTCGGGCTTGCCTGGCCGCTGCTGCGGCGGATGCTGCTGGAACTCGGGACCCGGCTGGTGGGTTCCGGCGTCATCGCGTCGGCGGACGACGTGTTCTGGCTGCGCTTCCAGGAGCTGCGGAGCGCCGTCGAATTCGGCCTCGCCGAAGCCGCAACCGGGGCCGGCGTGGCCATTTCCGGAGCCGTCCGGCCCGTCCGCGCCGCCGCCGTCGAGGAACGCAGGATGCTCTGGCGCGGTCAGGCGAAGGCCGCCGCCCCGCAGATGCTGCCCGAGAGCCGGTGGATGGAACGGGCCTTCGCGTCCATGATGCCGGCCGGCTCGCAGCACCAGCACGGCGACGTCATCAAGGGCGCCGGGGCCAGCGCGGGCCGGGTCACCGCGCCCGCCCGTGTCCTGGCCGGTCCCCAGGACTTCGGCCAGATGGAGCCCGGGGACGTCCTGGTGGCCCGCATCACCACTCCCGCATGGACGTCACTCTTCGCGATGGCCTCCGCCGTGGTGACCGACGTGGGCGGACCACTGAGCCACAGCTCCATCGTGGCCCGCGAGTACGGCATCCCCGCCGTCCTCGGCACCGGAGTTGCCACCCAGCGGCTTGCCACCGGCCAGCAGATCACGGTGGATGGCGACGCCGGGACGGTCACCCCCGAGCGGCCGGCCGGGAACGGTAGTGCTCCGCCAGCCTCGCCAGTCCCTCATCGATGGAGACTTTGGGGGTCCAGCTAAGAAGCTCCCGGCTCTCGCGCTGGTCGAACCAGTGGGCTGTGGAGAGCTGCTCGGCGAGGAACCTGGTCATCGGCGGCTCCTCTTGCCGTCCGGCCCAGGTCCACAGCTTCTCCACCACCGCTCCCGCCGCCCGTGCCACAACACCGGGCACGGACCACGACGGCGCGGGGACGCCTCCCGCGGCGCAAATGCCCGCCAGCAGCTCACCTACCGGGCGGGGCTCCCCGTTGCTCACTACCAGGGCCCGGCCGTGAACGTGGTCCATCCGGTGCAGCGCGGCGACGATGGCCGCAGCGGCGTTGTCCACGTACGTGGTGTCGATCAGGGCTGCGCCGGCATCGAGCAGCGGCAGGCGTTGACGGCTGGCGCGGGCCAGGACCCGTTCCACCAGCTGGGTGTCACCCGGGCCCCAGACGATGTGGGGCCGCACTGCAGCGACCCGGAAATCAGGTGCGTCCGCTGCCAGCGCCAGCAGCTCCGCCTCAGCCTTGGTGCGGGAGTAGTCCCCGTGGGCGTGCTCCGGGTCGGCCGGCTCCGCGCCCAGCCCCGCGATGGCGGCGCCGGAGTTGGCGACGGACGGGGAGGACACGAACACCACGTCCCGTACCTTGGCTGCCCGGGCGGCTTCGAGCAGGCGGCGGGTCCCTTCGACGTTGACCTCGTCGAACTCCGCGGCGCGGCCCGTGAAGGACACCTTCGCGGCGAGATGGATGACCCCTTCGGCGCCCTGGACTGCTTCCCGGAGCGCATCATCATCCGTGACGGACCCGCGAAAGTCCGTGACGCCGTCCACCCCTGACGGACGGCGCTGGAAGGTAACGACGTCATGGCCCTGGCGCACCAGCAGCCGGGCAACTTCTCCCCCGAGCAGCCCGCTTGCGCCCGTGACGAGGACCCTCACGGCTTTCCCGGACGGCCGCCGGCCAACACCCTCGACGCCCAGCGGGACAGCCGGGTCCTGTCGATCTTGGCGTTGTGCCGGATGTCGGTGGGCTGCGCGGGGACTGCGAGCACGGCCGAGACCTCGACGCCGGACTCAAGGGCTGCCCTCCGCACATCCCCGGCCAGCTGCGTCCCCGCAGGGCCGGCTTTCCGCGCGGGCGGGACGGTCTCGACGACGGCGACCACGGCCTGGGTGCCAGCCGGTCCCACCCCGGCGATCGCCGCCAGCCGGACGCCGTCGAGCCGTTCGATGGCCTGTTCCGCGCCCACCGGCGTCACCACTCCACCCGGCGAAGTGACTACATGGGCGAGGCGTCCCTCCACCCAGAGCCGGCCGGCGGCGTCGAAGTGCCCCACGTCGCCGGTGCGGTGCCATCCGGGCAGGCTGTTGCTCTCCTGCTGGGTCAGCCAGAGCCTGTCGTACGCTTCCTTCACGTGCGGGGCGCTGACCAGGATCTCGCCGGTGACCCCGGGCTCCGTCACGGGTTGGGACCCGGATGCGGTGCCGTCCGCTGCCAGCGGGACGACGGCCACCCGGGCGCCGTGCACCGGCCACCCCACGCACACGCCGTTGCCTGCTCCCGCTACGGCGCTGGCAGAAGTCGCAGTGCCGGCGGCAGCATCGGCGTCGGCAGCCTGGATCTGTTCCAGGCTGATGTCCGTGACCGGCAGCGCCTCGGTCATCCCGTACGGGGTATGCAGCGAGGCCGCCGGCAGCAGCCGCTGCACCTCGGCCAGGAGCGGTTCCGGGACGGGCGCGCCGGCGGACAGGAGCAACCCGATACCTTCCAGCGCTTTATGCCCGGCCTCGTTCAAACCATCCTGGGTGGCAAGGACATTCCGCAAAGCCGCCGGCGAGGCGAAGACCACCGTGGCGTCGATGGCCGCGGCGGCGTCGGCGAGCGCGCTGGCCGTCAGGGTGCGGGGTGCGGTGACGTCCATGGCCGGCGTCACCGACACCGCTCCCAGCGCCGGTCCCAGCAGGGCGAACGGGGCGAAGCCTGCCACCAGCCGGGCATCGGAGCGGATGCCGAACGTTTCGGCCACCGTGTCCCGCATCGCAGCCAGCTTCCGGTGCGTGTAGAGCACGCCTTTGGCGGGGCCGGTGGAGCCGGACGTGAAGAGGACGGCGGCCGGGGCATCCGGATCCACGCTGTCCGCCAACTGCCCAGGGCTGCGGCCGGCACCGGAGCGTGCCAAGGCCTCAAGGGAGTTTTCCGCCCCCAGCATCCGACAGCGGGCGGCCGGGAGGTCCCGCACGCTGATCCGCCGTCCCGGCCAGCCGAGCACCGAGGCCGCTGCCAGCGCCTTGTCGATCCCAATGAGGAAGTCCGGGGTGGCACCTTTCACGGCGCGGCTGAGGCCCTTGGTTCCCAGTCCGGCGTCGGCCACCACCACCACGGCGCCCAGACGCAGGCACGCGTACAGGGCTACGGTCAGGTCCACGCCGGGCGGAACCATCAGGCTGACCCGGCTGCCGCTTCCCACTCCGGCGTCCCGCAGCCCCGCGGCGAGGTCCAGGATGTTCCGGTCCAGCTGCCGCCAGCTGAGCGAGCGGGCCACCCTGCCGTCCGGCGCCATTTCCGCGACGGCGGTATCGCCTCCGGCCGGGCCCGCCGCCTGCTCGCCGAGCAGGTCCCACAGGGGCCGGAATTCCGACGGCGCCGGCTCGGCTGTGTCCTTCGGCCCCTGGCTCCCGGCCGTAATGGCTTCGGTTTCAAGGGATCCACTGCCGTCTGCACTGATGTTTTCGCCGAGCCACTGGAAGATCGGCGCGGCAATATTCCGGTCTTCCGCCACAAGGTGGCCGGCGCCTTCGAAGCGGTGCACGTCCGCGTGGGGAAGCCGGGTGATGAGGTCCTTGAGGTACCGGTCCGAAAAAATGGGATCTTTGGGGCCCCAGAGCATGAGCGCCGGGACTTTCAACCCGTGCAGCCCTTCCGCCACACCGCTGAGCGCCGGGAAGCTGGGGTGGGAGGCGTCCACGGGAATGTCCGCCACAAAGTTTCCCACTCCGGCCCGCCTGTCGGCTCGGCGGTAGGGGGCCATATAGGCCTGGCGCACGTCGGCGCGCAGCGGCGGGTGTGCCAGCGAGTGGGTCACCCGCAGGAAGGCGTCCGACGTCGTTGTTCCCCACTGGTGCACCGCGGGGTGCAGGGCAAGCCGCAGAGCCGGCGGGATGTCCGACCCGGATGGTTGGTGGACGGCCGTGTTGGTCAGCACCACCCCGGCGAGGTGCTGCGGGTGGGCCAGGGCCCAGCCCAGGCTGATCACGCCGCCCCAGTCGTGGCCCACCGTCACCACGGGCCCGTCCAGGCCGAGCGCGTCCGTCAGGTCACCGAGGTCGTTGATCCGGTCTGCCAGCCGGCGGAAGGTGCCGGTGCGCTCCGAGTAGCCCATGTCCAGTTGGTCCACTGCCACAACGCGCCACGGGTGGGCCGGATCTGATCCGGCTTCCGCCAGCGTCCGCCACAGATACGACCAGGTGGGGTTGCCGTGCACGCACAGCAGAGTGCCGGCGGGGGCCAGGCCGAGCCGGGCGAGCTGTGCGCCGTTGTCCAGCAGGTGCCAGCGGCGAACCGTCCCCGGTTCATCGGCACCGGACGTGGACACGACATCGACGTCGCGCGACCACTCCGGGTCAACGCCAGGCCAGTCTGCGGCTACCAAACGATTTCCATCATGGCGGTGTTCAACCCGGACCCCACGCCCATGCAGAGCACCCGGTCCCCCGCTTCCAGGGATTGTGCCTCGGCGGCGAGGGTCATGGGGAGCGACGCCGGGCCCACGTTGCCCCAGTGCGGGAACGTGATGGGCACCTTGGCGGGATCCAGGTCGATGGCGTCGATGATGGCCTGCGTGTAGGCGTTGCTCACCTGGTGCGTGACGTAACGGTCCATGTCTGCCCAGTCCCACTCCGGACGAGCCTCGTGCCAGGCGTCGACCACAAGCTGCAGGCCGCCGTCGAGCAGGCCTTTGGTGTCGGTGGCCATGCCGTCAATGCCGCCCACGCACAACTCATGGTGTTCGGTGCCGGCACGCATCACGCCGCCGACGATCCGGTGCGCACCCGGGTGTTGGTCCGCCGGGCCCAGGACGGCGGCGGCAGCTCCGGAGCCCAGGGTCAGCGTGGCGAACTCGCGGTTGAAGTCCTCGCGCGTGGTCTCGGGCCGCTGGAGACGGGCCAGCGTGGCCTCCTGCGTGGCCTCGGCATCCTCGGCGTTGACGATCATGGCGTACTTGATCTGGCCGGAGTCGATCATGTTGGCCGCCAACGTCAGGCCGTTCACGAAGCCCAGGCAGGCGTTGGCAAGGTCGAAGTTCATGGCCGACGACGGCAGGCCCAGCCCGTGGTGGATCTTCACCGCAACGGACGGCTCAAGGTTCCGCCGCGTGACCGAGGTGTTGATCAGCAGGCCGACGTCGGACGGTTCCACGCCGGCCTCGGCCAGGGCCTTCGCGCCCGCTTCCGTGGCAGCATCATCGAACGACGTCCCGGCCGCCCACCAGCGCCGGTGCGTGACACCGGCAACCCGCTCAAGAAGCCGGGGCGGGAACTTGAGCCGGTGCAGGGTGGACGCCAACCTGCGGTCGAAATCCGTGGAACTCACAATCCGTGGAGCTTCGACACTGCTCACCGAAAGCAACGCGGTGTTGCTGTGCCGGAAGGTTGCATTTCCTGCCAATTCAAGCCCCTGTTCGTTTCCGTCCTGCAGCCATGCGCTGACAGTACGTTAGCCGACTGACCAGAAACGCGATGGTAAGCATGCTTAGGATATGTTACAGGCGCATCGGCGGGCCGCCAACCAAAAGTGGACAAGCTGCGCGGGCGAATTCATGGGACAAGCCTGACGTTCCCGCCCCGGAGGCTGGTACGGAAGCCGTCATCCTGGACGGTGACGTCCTCAAGCACGAGGCCTTCGGGCAGACCCTCGATGCTGTGCTCGATGGTGACGAATGTGCGCACCACGGCCGCGGTGGCCCCGGAGAGGAAGTCCGGCCCGCCAACGTCGATCGAGCTGGGCTCGACAACCAGTTTGCCGCCCTCTACCTCCACCGTTCCGGTGGCGGTGACGCGCAGTTCGCGGCCCAGGGCCTCAACGGTGCGGACCACCGTGGCCTGGCCACCGTCGGCGGGACGGACCACGGACCCGCCGCCAAGCTCGTCTGCGACAACCTCGAACGGGACCGTCGCATCCACGGCCAGGCGTGCAGCCACCAGCCCGTCCGGCCCTGTGACTACGTCCTGCCCCACGGCTCGGACGTCACGGAGCATCGAGCCCGCAGCCACCACTGTCCCGGCGTCCAGTTCCAGGTCGGCAAGCCACACCTCATCCCCGCCCAGGTCCGCGGGAGGCTCTGCGCCTGGCCGGGGCCCGGCCCCCTCCGTTGGCAGCGGTACGGGGCGCGCTTCTCCCCCGCCGGCCGGGCTGCTCGTTACCCACCACATGATCATCACCGCGACCGCCAGGAGGAAGACCATCCCACCGGCACCGATCAGCCAATCCTTCGCACGCATCCACTCCACTAGGACAGTATGGGTGGCCAGGCTGCGTCCGGCCGGCGCTTCGCACGTGTCATCATCACGGGCTGATTCCGGAACCGGACTCCCGCTGTGATAATCCGGTAGGTATGTCTTCCTTATCCCAATCGTCCACGACGGCATCAGCCGCCGAGGAACGCAGCGCCCGCATCGCCGTCACCCTCTTTCCCTTGCTCATCCTGGCCGGAGGCGGCGTTGCGCTTGCCGCCCCCTCAGCCTTCACGGGGCTTGCTCCCTGGATCAACCCCCTGCTCGGAGTCATCATGTTCGGCATGGGGCTGACGCTGACGCCGCCCGACTTCGCAGTCATCGCCAAACGCCCGGTCCCGGTGGTGATCGGAGTCGTGGCGCAGTACGCCATCATGCCGTTCCTGGGCTGGCTGGTCGCGGCGGCGCTGGGGCTGCCGCCGGCACTGACCGCGGGCGTCATCCTGGTGGGCTGCTGCCCCGGTGGAACGGCTTCAAATGTTGTGTCCTACCTGGCCAAGGGTGACGTCGCCCTGTCCGTGGCGATGACCACCGTGTCAACGCTGCTCGCTCCCCTGCTGACCCCGGTGCTGGCCTTGTGGCTGGCCGGCCAGTACATGCCGGTGGACGCCGGTTCCATGGCATGGTCCATCGTCCAGGTTGTGCTGTTCCCCGTGCTGCTGGGACTGGTGATCCGGCTCTTCCTGCCGCGCCTCGTCAACAAGGCGCTGCCGGCCCTTCCCTGGATTTCGGTGCTTGCCATCACGTTAGTGGTGGTTGCCGTTGTTTCCGGAAGCGCCAAAGCCATTTTCGCCGCCGGACTGCTGGTTCTTGTGGCCGTTATTCTGCATAACGGCCTGGGGTACGCCCTCGGCTACGCTGCTGCCCGCCTGTGCAAGCTGCCGATTCCTTCCAGGCGCACCACTGCCATCGAAGTCGGCATGCAAAACTCAGGCCTGGCAGCGGGGCTGGCACGGCAGTACCTGACTCCCGAAGCGGCCCTCCCCGGCGCCATTTTCTCTGTCTGGCACAACGTGTCCGGAGCGGTCCTGGCGGCTTACTGGCGCCGCCGCAGCGCTCCTGTCCTGCGCGACGGTCAGCCGGTTCCGGCGGCTGTTGTGGAGTAAGCGCTTTTCCTGCCCGGCCAACACGCCGGCACCCAGCCAAGCGCCGCCGTCGTAATTTACGACGGCGGCGCTTGGCTATGTGGAGAGTCCGGGCGCAGTGACCCCGCGGCGGGAAAGGCGCATAGTTGGACCATGACAATCCCTTACACCCGGGGTGACTCCTTCAGTGGCGGAGATTCCCGGGAACATATCAAACGGGCGCTGGTGGGCTACGGGGCCACCGACGTGCTTTTCAGCCAACGCGGGCACCGGAGCGCCATCGCCTTCAGGGGTGGCGGGAGGCAATTCCGCATCGTCCTTGCTCTGTCGCAATCCGACGAGATTTCCCTCGGCCGGGGGGACACAGCGGAGGGCCCTGTCCGCGAAGCGAAGGCAAAATTGTTCGAACGGGCCAACCGCAGGTCCTGGCATGCCCTTGCCCTGGCAATAGATGCCAAACTCGCGGCGGTGGCGGCTGGCATTTCCACCCTGGAATCGGAATTCCTGGCACATGTGGTTCTCCCGGGGAACCGCACTGTGTTCGACGAACTCGAACCCGTCATCGACTCCGCCTACCGGTCCGGCCGGCGTCCCCTGTTCGGTGATTCGGCCGCGTCCACACCCGCAGCAGCGCCGGAGATCCCGGCAGATGTCCCGGTCCTGCACCCGGTACCGGGGCCGGCAGCCCTCGGGTGGGCATAGCTGCCTGGATTGGATCGGGCTTCTCCGCCCTTTAGCGCGCCAATAGGGCGTAGACTCCGGGTACGTCGGACGCCATGTAAGCCCGTGCACCAATGCCCTGAAAGGCACCCTCAATGACCGAGAGCAGCATCCGCGACCAGTGGCACCGGCTTCCTTCCACCGTTACCCAGTGGCTGATTGATAACCCCGGCTGCGTGATCCTTCCCCGGACCTTGTCCGCGGAAATCATTGCGGCAACGGGCCAGCCCCTCCACCAGGACCTCCACGGCGAAACCGCGCTCGGGCAGCAGGATGTGGATTTCATCCGGATGAAGTCGCGCGAGGCCGAAACCGGGCACCCGAACACCGATTACACGTTCTTCGACTCCGTGCAGCCCTAGCCGTCCCCGGACGCGGCATCAGGACCACAGCCCCGCGGAGATCGGTCAGATTGTGGCGAGGGCTCCCTGGGCGCTTTCCACCAGGACGTGGGTGCCGGCCTGGACATGGACCACTTCGCCGTCGATCTGGCAAGGAACAGCGTTCCGCGTTGTAAAGGCATAACTGCTTACGCTGGGTTGATGCCCCAGTCCCAGCGTGACGGCCCGAAGGGTCATCAGCGCCATCTTCCAGCGCCCGGCGTGGGGCAAGGTCACCACCTCGAACCGGCCGTCGTCCGGGTGGTGGGACTCGCTGACCGTTCCATACTTGGCCATCCGCGAAATGTTGGCCAGGATCAGGCTGTCGAAGCGCGCGGTGGCCCCGTCGTCCCGCACGAGCTCGAACGGCCTCAGGCCGGAGAGCGTCCGGGCAACCGAGATGAGTTCGAGGATTTTCCCCTTGCCGCCCTTCTCGATGCCGATGGCCATCAACGGCGTGAGCCCGAACCCTATGTAGGAGTGGGCGTAGTGAACCTGCTCCCGAGAGGGACCGCGGAAGCTTATGCGCAGCAGGTCGATACGGCGGACCCGGTTCCCGTGGAGGTCCTCCATCAGTGACTTTTCCGGCATGCTCCGGTGATGATCATTTGCGTTGCCGGCAGGTAGGACGGTGCACACCGCCCTGCTGCCGGGGACCTCCAGGACGCCGTTGACAACCTCGTTGTACCCGCCGTCGCCGCTGACCGAAACGATGAGCGGGGCTCCTTCCGCGGCCGCAGAGCGCGCCAGGTCACGGGCATGACCCGCAAAATCTGTTGGCATCAGCTCAACGTGAAGACCCGGCAGCTCAGCGGCGATATCCTGCTGCAGGGCATCGATCCGGCTGGCCATTCCGGCCCTGGACGGATTGAAAATCAGGACTACCCTGTCGAACGGGCCGGCAGGTGCGGGGTCATCAGCCATGGCGCCCATCCTCCCACGGTAGCCGGGGCCGTGTAGAACAGGCCCCCCGGCCGCGCGCTATTCGAAGCCCTACTCCGCAGTCCAAACTGCCGCCGGTTCCACTCCGCGGACCTTCCTTTGCCTGCGCAGCACAACGACGAGGGTAGCCGCACCGGCCAGCAGCAAGGCACCCGTCCCTGCCGCGATGACCGGAAGTCCTGCACCGAAAGCGCTACCGCCATCCGCGGCACCCGCCCGCGAGCCGTCGTCGTCCGCTGCCTCCAGCGGCTCCGACGACGGGACGGGGGCCGGAGCGGGCCCAGCCGATCCGGCGCTGATCACTGTGAGGTTCTTATCGCCCCTGTTGACCACCGCCACCGAGCCGTCCGCGGTGACTGCGAGGCGGCCCGGGTCTTCCCCGGTGGCAATGGCGTCACTCGCATGGTCAGCCCCGGAAGGGATGACCGAAACGGTGTTGTCCCCCGCGTTCGTCACGTAAACCGTTCCGTCCGGGGCCACCACCACCTCCTGCGGTTCGCGCCCCACCCGGATCCGCCGCGCAACGGTTGTGCCGCCGGGCTCGATGACGGCGACGTCGTTGGACAGGACGTTTGCCACGTAGACCGTCCCGTCAGGCGCCGCCGCAATCCCATGCGGACTCGACGTCCGGCCCACATCAACGGTGTGCGAAGGGCCGGTGGCGCCGGCCGGGATCACCGTAACTGCTCCCGCATACTGGTTGGCAGCATAGGTTGTGCCGTCCACGGCCACGGTGACCTCCACCGGAGAGGGCCCGGCCTCGATCACACGCGCAATGCGCGCGCTGCCCGGCAGGACCACCGAAACGGTCCCCTCCGACGGGCTTGTTACATACAGCGACCCGTCCGGCGCCGCCGCCAGCCAATGTGATCCCTGCGCCAGCGGGATGGTGGCCGATACTTCACTGGCTCCGGGTGCCACGATCCCCAGTTCAGTTTCCATGGACTCCGTAATCTGGAGCACGTACAGCGTCCCGTCCGAGGTCATGGCCAGGGACGTCGGCCAGCAGCCCACCTTGATCTGCCGGGAGGCCTTGGCCTCCCCCGGCCGGTAAACGCTGACGCCGCCCGCCCAGTTGTAGTCGCTGACGTACAGCTCACCGTCCGGCCCGGCGGCCACGCCTAGCGGCTGGCCCGACACGTCAATTTCCGTGGAGCTATCAGCGGACGAGTTACCGGCAGACGCAGGAACGGCTACGACGGCGGGCGCGGCCAGGAGGGCAGCGGCAACAAGGAGCGGCGCCAGTGCGCGCCGAGTGTTCTTCACTTGGCTCCCATGAGCCGGGCCAGCACAGTGCGGACGGGAACCGCGAACCACACCAAAGCAACCGTAAGCAGCACGCCAGCGGTGGTGATGACCAACGGCGGATTGACTGGTTGGGTGCTGGCTGCCTGGCCGCTCGTCACACTGGCTGCCACTGGTGCCGATGACGACGGAGAGGCAGCCGCCGTGGGACTTGCGGATGGGGTATGGATGGCATCAGTGCCTGCTTCCGCAGGAGCCGTTTGCACAGCGATCACTTCAGGCACGGCTTGCGCCGGCGCTTCAACAATGGCCTCGGTTCCCTCCGCGGCCGGAACGTATCCCGGCTGCGGAGGGACGTAGACCGGCACAGGCACCTGATTGCTGAGGGCCGGCGGCGGGACGGGCACCGGATTGACCGGTGCCGGAACGGGCTGAACCGGTGCCGGTTGGGCGGGAACGGGCTGAATCCAAGGCTGCTCTACGGAGGCGGCAGGCGGAGTCGGGATGTAAGTGGGCTCCTCCACCGGTACCGGCTCGGGTTCTGCCGGGACCTGGCGGTCGTTGGGGTCGTAGCAGTAACGGATGCCGTCGGACATCCAGCAGACGAATTCAGCGTGGGCCGGGGCTGGTGCCAACAGCATTGCTGCTCCCGCGGCCATGGCAATAAAAGCGGCGCGTCCCAACGGCGTGATTCTCACGATAGTTTCCCCCAAAACTGTGGCCGGCCTGCGGCGTTCTTTCGATCCTACCCGTCACGGGCATGCTGCCCTGCCTGGACCACGGGCCGTCAGGCGGTTCTCCAGGCCGCGTGCCGCCGTCGTACTTCCCCGCCTGAGTACCTGCGGCGACCCCTTGACTTTTTTCTGAGCGAGGTCATAATTGAGTGTAATCAGTTATTCTCTTCAACCCATTCCAGAAGGAACACCACATGCGAGCGTTCGTCGTCACCCAGTACAAGGAGCCGCTGCGGGAAGCGGACGTGCCCGAGCCCACGGTCGGCGAGCGCGACGTGCTGGTCCAGGTCCACGCAGCCGGCCTTAACCAGCTGGACGAGAAGATCCGGCTGGGTGAGTTCAAGCAGATCCTCCCCTACAAGCTCCAGCTGGTCCTCGGCAACGATGTGGCGGGCACGGTCCTGCGCGTCGGAGCAAAGGTAAGCCAGTTCAAGCCGTGTGACGAGGTCTACGCCCGCCCGGCCAAGGACCGCATCGGTACCTTCGCTGAACGGATCGCCGTCGCGGAGGAAGACTTGGCACTGAAACCCGCGTCGGCCAGCATGGCGGAAGCCGGATCGCTGCCGCTGGTGGCACTGACGGCATGGCAGGCCCTCGTGGAGCAGGGCAACGTGAAGCCCGGACAGAAGGTCCTGATCCATGCCGGAGCCGGCGGGGTGGGCTCCATCGCGATCCAGCTCGCCAAGCACCTGGGCGCTGGCGTGGCCACCACTGCGAGCGCGGCAAACGCCGACTTCGTCCGCAGCCTGGGCGCGGACACGGTGATCGATTACCGCGCGCAGGACTTCGAGCAGCTCCTCACCGGCTACGACCTGGTACTGGACAGCTTAGGCGGGGAGAATCTCGAAAAGTCGCTGCGCATCCTAAAGCCCGGCGGAAAGGCGATCGGAATCTCCGGCCCGCCGGACCCGGCGTTCGCCCGCGAGGCAGGCCTCAACCCCGTGCTGCGCCTGGCGATCGCCGGACTCAGCAGCAAGATCCGGCGGCAGGCGAAGAAGCTCGGCGTCAGGTACGAGTTCCTGTTCATGCGCGCCAGCGGCGAGCAGCTGCGCCGGATCACCGAACTGGTGGATAACGGCGTGCTGCGCCCGGTGGTGGGCAAGGTCTTCGACTTCGACGACACCCCGGAGGCACTGCAGTCCCTCGCCGACGGCGGGATCCGCGGCAAGGCCGTGGTCACGCTGTGAACCGCCTGCATCCCCTTCAGCCAACAGACCATCCAGGAGAACACCCGTCATGAGCAATCCCGGGAACGACTCCGTCATCACCTCATATGCCGATGCGCCAACCAAGACCGTCACCGCCGGTGGCACCACCTACGCCTACCGCGAGCTGGGACCCAAGGGCGGCATCCCGGTCGTGTTCTTTGTGCACCTCGCCGCCACCCTGGACAACTGGGATCCGCGCATCATCGACCCCGTCGCCCGGAACCGCCACGTCATCACCTTCGACCAGCCCGGCGTGGGCGCCTCCACAGGACAGGTTCCCGGCAGCATCGAGGAAATGGCCGACGACGCATACACCTTCATCCGTGCCCTCGGCTTCGACACGGTCGACGTCTTCTCCTTCTCGCTGGGAGGCATGATCGCCCAGGACCTGGCCCTGAAGCACCCCGGGCTTGTCCGCAGGCTCGTGCTGACCGGCACCGGCCCGCGGGGCGGCAAGGACATGGACAAGGTGGTGGGCATTACGTACTTCGACATCCTCCGTGCGGCACTGACCCGGTCCGATCCAAAGGAGTTCCTGTTCTTCAACCGCAACGCCACCGGCAAGCACGCCGCAAAGGCGTTCATCAGGCGCCTCCAGGAGCGCACCATGGACCGGGACAAGCCGATCAGCACCGCCGCGTTCCAGACGCAGCTGAAGGCGATCCAGAAGTTCGGCCGCTCGGCCCCGGCAGACCTGTCCAAGCTCACGCAGCCCACGCTCATCGCCAACGGCGACAACGACCGGATGGTGCCCTCCATCCTGTCCGAGGAGCTGCACCGCCGCATCAAGGGATCCGAGCTGGTCATCTACCCGGACTCCGGCCACGGCGGCATCTTCCAGCACCACGCCGCCTTCGCCCCCGCCGCCGTCGACTTCCTCGCCGGCTGACGCGCCGGACCTATACTCCTTACTGAGCCCAGTCAGTTACACCGAGAGGAACGCCATGCCCGTCGCTTCCCAGCCGCTTGGACGCCGCGAGCGGAACAAGCAGCAGAAGCTCGAGCGCATCATTGCCGCCGCCAGCGAGCTGTTTGCCGAGAACGGGGTGGAGGATGTCACCACGCAGCAGATCGCCCAGAAGGCGGACATCGGCACCGGAACCCTGTTCCTCTACGCCAAGACCAAGGGCGAGCTCCTCCTGCTCGTGCAGAATGCGAACTACGCCGAAGCACTGGAGCGGGGCCGGGCCGATGCCGAAACCATCCCCGATGCACTGGATGCGGTGCTGGCCATCGTGCGGCCCATCGTGGAATGCAACCGCAGCCAGGTGGACAACGGCCGCACCTACCTGCGGGAGATGGTCTTCGGCGATCCCACGGAACCGCACCACAGTGAAGCCCTGACCATCGTCGCGCAGACCGAGGAAGCCATCGCGGCTGTCCTGGGCCGGGATGGGCTGATGGCAACCGATGCGGCAGCAACCGTGGCACGCATCGTGTCGGCGATCATGTTTATCAGCATGGCAGCCAGCGTGAACGCCGGCGCGGGGATCGAGGCGATTGTGCAGGACATCAGGACCCAGATCAGCCTGCTGTTGCCCCGCTGACTGCTGCGGGAACGCACCAAAGCCGCGTGCCGCCGTCGTACATTACGACGGCGGCGCGCGGCTTGGTGCGTTGGGCGGCAGGCTGAGGCGCTGGCCTCCCGCTGGAGTCAGCGGACCCCGGCGGCCGCCAGGTCAGTGGTGTCCGGGGCGGCAGAAGCGCCCGCCGCGACGTCCGCCAGCCGGAGCCAGGTGTCCACCACGGTGTCCGGGTTCAGCGAGACGGACTCGATGCCCTCCTGGACCAGCCACTCGGCGAGGTCCGGGTGGTCGCTGGGGCCCTGACCGCAGATGCCCACGTACTTGCCGCGCTCCCGGCAGGCCCTGATGGCCATCCGGAGGAGCTTCTTGACGGCAGGATCGCGTTCATCGAAGCCGCCGGACACGATGGCGGAGTCCCGGTCCAGTCCGAGGGCCAGCTGCGTCATGTCGTTGGAGCCGATGGAGAAGCCGTCAAAGAACTCGAGGAACTCGTCGGCGAGCAGCGCGTTGGAGGGCAGCTCGCACATCATGATCACCTCCAGGCCGTTCTCGCCGCGGCGCAGCCCGTTCTCGGCCAGCAGCTCGATGACGCCGCGGGCCTCCTCCAGGGTGCGCACGAACGGGATCATCAGCTTGACGTTGGTCAGGCCCATCTCGTTGCGGACGAAGGACAGGGCCTCGCACTCGAGGTCGAAGCAGTCCCGGAAGGACGGCTCCAGGTAGCGTGAGGCGCCGCGGAAACCGAGCATCGGGTTCTCTTCGTGCGGCTCGTATGCCGGTCCGCCCAGGAGGTTGGCGTACTCGTTGGACTTGAAGTCGGACATGCGCACAATCACCGGCTCGGGCGCGAACGCCGCGGCGATGGTGGACACCCCTTCGGCCAGGCGCTTGACGTAGTACTCCCGCGGGCTGCTGTACGCGGCGATCCGCTCCCGGATCTCCGCGGCCACCTCCGCCGGCTGGCTGTCCAGGTTCAGCAGGGCCTTGGGGTGGATGCCGATCTGGCGGTTGATGATGAACTCGAGCCGGGCCAGGCCCACGCCATGGTTGGGCAGCTGGGCGAAGGTGAACGCCTGCTCGGGGGTGCCCACGTTCATCATGACCTTCACCGGGGCCTCGGGCATCTTGGTGATCCCGGTTTCCTCCACGGTGAAGTCCAGCAGGCCTGCGTAGATGACGCCGGTCTCGCCGTCGGCGCAGGAGACGGTGACCTCCTGCCCGTCGGAGAGGGAGTCGGTGGCGTGGCCGGTTCCGACGACGGCGGGGATCCCCAGTTCACGGGCGATGATGGCCGCGTGGCAGGTCCGTCCGCCGCGGTTGGTGACGATCGCGGAGGCGCGCTTCATGATCGGTTCCCAGTCCGGATCGGTCATGTCGGCCACCAGCACGTCGCCGGTCTGGAACGCGGCCATCTGGTCGATGGCGGTGAGGATGCGGACGCTGCCGGCACCGATCCGCTGGCCGATCGCGCGGCCCTCGGCCAGCACGGGGCCGGTTTCGTTGAGGCGGAAGCGGCTCTGGCTGCCGGGGGCGCGGCGGGACTGCACGGTTTCCGGGCGCGCCTGCAGGATGTACAGGCCGCCGTCGATCCCGTCCTTGCCCCATTCAATGTCCATGGGACGGCCGTAGTGCTTTTCGATGGCCACGGCGTGCCGTGCGAGCTGCTCGACGTCCTCGTCGCTGAGGCTGAAGCGGTTCCGCAGGGACGCCTCTACCGGCACGAAGTCGATGGTGCGGCCGATTTCCTGGCTTGCCGTGTAGGTCATCTGCAGGGCCTTCTCGCCCAGTCCGCGCTTGAGGATGGCGGGCCGGCCGGCCTGCAGCGCCGGCTTGTAGACGTAGAACTCGTCCGGGTTCACGGCGCCCTGGACCACGGCCTCGCCGAGGCCGTAGGAGGACGTGACGAACACGGCGTCCTGGAAGCCGGACTCGGTGTCCATGGTGAACATGACGCCGGAGGCCCCGACGTCGGAGCGCACCATCCGCTGGATGCCTGCCGAAAGTGCGACGTCGGCGTGCTCGAACTTGTGGTGCACGCGGTAGGCGATGGCGCGGTCGTTGTAGAGCGACGCAAAGACGTCCTTGATGGCGGCGAGGATGTTCTCGATGCCGCGGACGTTCAGGAAGGTTTCCTGCTGGCCGGCGAAGGACGCGTCGGGGAGGTCTTCCGCCGTCGCGCTTGACCGCACAGCCCAGGAAAGATCATCGGAGCCGCCGTGCTTTTCCACCAGCTCCCGGTAGGCGCTGCGCAGCTGCTGTTCGAAGTCCGGCAGGAACGGCGTCTCGCGCACCAGGGACCGGATCTCCTGCCCGGCCGCGGCCAGCGCCGTCACGTCGTCGGTGTCCAGGCCCACCAGCCGGTCGGCGATCTGCTGGTCCAGGCCGGAATCCGCCAGGAAACGGCGGTAGGCATCGGCAGTGGTGGCGAAACCGTCCGGGACCTGCACGCCGGCGGAGGTCAGGTTCTGCACCATCTCCCCCAGGGAGGCGTTCTTGCCGCCCACCCGGTCCAGGTCTTTGAGCCCAAGTTCCGAGAACCACAGGATGTCCGTTGTCATTATTTACTGCTCCTTCGCAGAGTGTGGCGTGCAGGGGCGTGCCCGGGGCGGTAACCGGCTTGGGCACAAATCTCCTCCACAGTGGCAGGCCTTGGAGAGGTGCGCCACATGATGTACGCCACACTCTGCTTGTGAAAACCTTCCCTAATGCTTCAGGTTCATCTTCTGCAGGATGGTGGCCGCCATTTCCTCGACCGAAACGCTGGCCGAGTTGAGGTACGGAATCCCGTGGAATTCGTACAAACGCTCCGCGCTGCGCAGCTCAAAACCGCACTGCCGCAGCGAGGCGTAGGGCGAGCCGCGGCGCCGTTCGGTACGGACCTGGCTGAGGCGCAGGGCGTTGGTGGTCAGGCCGAAACATTTCGACACGAAGGGCTTCAGGGACCCGGGGAGCCCTTCCCGTTCAAAGTCCTCATCCACCAGCGGAAAGTTCGCCGCGAAGATTCCGTGCTGGAGAGCCAGGTACATGGTGGTGGGCGTCTTGCCGCAGCGCGACGGGGCCACCAGGATCACCTGGGCCTTCTCCAGCGCGCGCAGGCTCTGGCCGTCGTCGTGCTCCATGGCATATTCGACGGCGGCCATCCGGGACTGGTACCGCGCTGCGTTCCCCAGGCCGTGCGCCCGCCCGGGTTCACCGCTGGCATGGCTGCCCAGGGCGTGCTCCAGCTGCCCCACATGCGTCCCGATCAGGTCCACCACGATGCCCTTGCACCCGGACAGGGTCTGGCGGATGTCGCTGCTGACCGCCGTCGAGAAGACGATGGGGGCGGGCCCGGCCTCGGCGATGCCGTCGATGGTCCTGACCACGGACCGGGCCTGGGCCACGGTGGTGATGAAGGGGATGGTGATCCGGTCGAAGTTGTTCCCGGGGAATTGGGTCAGCAGCGTGTTGCCGAGCGTTTCCGCCGTGATGCCGGTGCTGTCCGAGAGGAAATAGACAGGCCGGAGATCGTCATTAACCATGGCACGACCTTATCGGGCGTACTGCGCATCCCCGTCCCCGTTCACCGGCCACCGCAGTTCGGTAGTGTCAGTCCATGGACAGCGACACCGTGGTCAACTTCCTGTTGGTGCTCTTCTTTGTGCTGCTGGGCGGGGTCTTCGCCGGCACGGAGATGGCGCTGGTTTCCCTCCGGGAGAGCCAGGTCCGCCGGATGGAAAAGGCCGGCAAACGCGGCGCCCAGATTGCAGCGCTCGCCGGCAATCCCAACCGCTTCCTCTCCACCATCCAGATCGGTGTGACGCTCTCCGGGTTCTTCTCCGCCGCATATGGGGCCTCCACCATCGCCCCCGACGTCGAACCCCTCCTGGAAGGCCTTGGCCTTGGCGCCGCGGCCCAATCCGTGGCCTTCATCGGCATGACGCTGCTGGTGGCCTACCTCTCCCTGGTGCTGGGCGAACTGGTACCCAAGCGCCTGGCCATGCAGAGCGCCGTCGGCTTCGCGAGGGTCCTGGCCCCGCCCCTGCTGTTCCTCTCGGAACTGATGCGCCCCGCCGTCTGGCTGCTGTCCGTCTCCACCGACGCCGTGGTCCGGCTGTTCGGCGGCGACCCGAAGGCCAAGCAGGAAAGCGTCACGGCGGAGGAACTGCATGACATGGTCTCGGGGAGCGAGGCGCTGGAAGAAAGCCACCGGAACATCCTCACGGACGTCTTCGGGGCCGCGGACCGCACCCTGCAGGAGGTGATGCGCCCCCGCCCCGACGTCGCCTTCATCAGCGGCGGCCTCACCGTCGGCGAGGCCCGCAGCATCGTCCAGAACGGCCCCTACTCCCGCTTCCCCGTGACCGGCGGCAGCCCGGATGACGTCCTGGGCTTCATCCATATCCGCGACCTCATGCCCGGCGACGCCGCGTCGGACCAACGGCCGGTGCGGGACATCGTCCGCGAAATCCTCGCGCTGCCCGGAACGAACAAGGTGCTGCCTTCGCTGTCCCGGCTGCGCCGGCTGGGCCAGCAGATTGCCCTGGTGGTGGACGAATACGGCGGGACGGACGGCATCGTCACCCTGGAGGACCTCGTGGAGGAACTGGTGGGCGAAATTTACGACGAGTTCGACGCCGGCGCCGACCCCGAGGACCGCGTCACCGTCGCCCACGGTGAGGTGGACGTCGACGGCGGGCTCATCCTCCAGGAGTTCACGTCAGCGTCCGGGCTGGCTTTGCCCGAAGGGCATTACGAGACGGTGGCAGGGTTTGTCATCGACCGGCTGGGCCGGCTGCCCCGGGTTGGGGACCGGGTTGAAATAGATGGGCATGCGCTGACGGTCACCGCGATGGACCGGCTGCGCATCGCCCGGATCCGCGTGACAGGTGTGCAGGCCGAGCCCGAGGAACCCTGAAAAGTCTGTCCTCAACACGCCTGGTTGAGTGCCGCCACCGCCGCTTCCTCCATCTCGTACGAGTCCCATTCGCCGAGACCAAACGGATCGGACTTCGGGGCGCGGGCCACGGCCATGGCAATCTGCCGCGAGCCGTCGGCGCTGGTCAGCGCCAGCGCCGCGTAGCCCCGCACCACTCCCACGTGCCCGTAATAGTCGTTGTTGGAGCAGGAATCGTAATGCCGCACCACACCGAGGCCATAGGTCTGGAACTTGGGGTGGTGCATCTCCGCCACGCTTTGGGCGGTCAGCAACGCCCCTTTCTGCAGGGCAGCGAAGTAGGTGTTGAGTTCAGGAACGGTGGAGATCACTCCGCTATCGGGTGCACCACTGTGGATCGGGGCCAGGGCGTTGTCCTCCAGTTCGCCGCTTGCCGTCTTGGTGTAGCCACGGATCATCTGCCGCGGCCCCGGCTCGTCACCGGCCAGCAGGGTGTCCTGCAGCCCGAGCGGTTCCACGTTGTCGGCGCGGATTACCGTGGAAAGGCTCTGTCCCCGCAGCTTCTCGAGGAGCAGGGCCAGCACCGCATAGTTGGTGGCGGAGAAACTGAACAGGCTGCCTGAGCCGCCGGTCCACGGCATGGCGGCGGCGTAGGAAATCCGCTCCTCGTGGGTGGAGCGCCTATTCCCTACCTCCACCAGGCTCACCCGGTAGTCCGGCATCCCGGAGCGGTGGCTGAGCAGGCTGCCGATGGTGATGGGACCGGGCGGCTTGATGATGCTTTCGAAGTCCGGGAGGTGCTGCTGGACGGGGTCATCCAGCTGGATTTTCCCTTCCTCCACGAGCTTCATGACGGACACCGCCACCATGGTCATGGTGATGTCCCCGGCATGCGTCTGGTCCGTCAGCTGCACGGGTTCGTTGGTGTCGAGGCTCCGGACGCCCTCTGCCGAGGACCAGCCGCCCACGCGGGACTTCACCTCAATCACGACGGCGGTGGCTCCCCCGGCGCGCATATCCTCGCTGTACTTCTCCAGGGCCGCGGCGTACGCCGGAACAGGCGGGGCGGTGGCGGTGACGGCCGCCGTCGGACTTTGCGCGTCCGGTGGCTCCGGCGCACCGATGCAGCCTGCGACGGCGGGAATCACCAGGGCGGCAACGGCCGCGGCAACGCCGCGCAACAGGGTGGAACGGCCTGCCTGCATCTCATCCCCTTAGGAGACGCCGGCCGCAGCTGGACTCCGGGGAGACCGCCAGTTGCACCGGCAACCTTGATGTTCCTCAGCGCCGAAGGAGGTGTCAAGGCTTCTCAGGCAGGAGGGAAACAACCATAAATTGGGTGACGTATTGAGCGAACCGCTGAAGCGACCAGCCCCGCTTCGTCACGAGCAGTTCATAGAGCTCAGCTGAGCTGCATACCCACAGTATGTCCGTGGCTTCCCCCACGGAGACGCCTTCGCGGAGGTAACCACGGTCCTTCAGGTACCGGGCGTGGTGCCGCATTCGCTTGAGGCGCTCATTGTCAATGTCCTCAAGCAGGCTTGCCATCTCCTGGTCGTGGACGGCCGCCGAACGCATCAGCAGCCGGATAGGTGTGACCAGGGAGGCTACTTCGGCAGTAAGGAGCCCCCACTCCCGCATGATGGTCCGGGGATCGGTTTCGTGTTCCCGCATGTCATCGGAGCGCTCGTAGGCAGGGACGGGGCCCGCTCCGGCCAAGCCTCGCTCGTACAGTGCACGGACCAGCCCGGCCTTTCCGCCGAAGGCCTTGTAGATCGTCTCGACCGAAACTCCGGCCTCCTCGGCGATGGCCGCAACCGTGGCGCCCGCGTACCCGCGCTCACCAAGCTGCCGCTCCGCGGCCTCCAGGATGGCAACCCTGTTCCGCCGGGCCTGCTCCAGGCGGCCGCTGGAGTTGTAGCGGCGCTTGCTCTTGACGTGTCCCAATATTCGTTCCATGCTTGAGTATCAGATACATATGACTGTATCAAATCAATCGAGGAGTCGGAATGACTAGCTCGGCGGATGCCACAGGGAAAGTACTTGAGCAGCTGCTCCAGTCAGTGAACGGCCACGAGCTGGACAAGCTCGTTTCATGTTTCGCCGACGACTATGTCAATGAGACCCCCGCCCACCCCCACAGGGGTTTCCGCGGGCGGGAGCAAGTGCGCCGCAATTGGACGGATATCTTTGCCCGAGTCCCCGACGTCCATGCAGAGGTCCGTAGGAGCGCGCTTCAGGACGATGCGCTGTGGACCGAATGGGAGATGTCCGGAACACGGATCGATGGAGCTGCGTTCCTGATGCGCGGAGTGGTCATCTTCGCCGTCACTGGAGGCAGCATCTCCTCAGCCCGGTTCTACCTGGAACCGGTGGAGGAAATCAGCGGCGACGTCAATGCAGCAGTCAGCCGCGTGGTCGGCAATGCTGCCGAATCCAGATAGAAGGAAACATCATGATTCTTGTTGTTGGGGCTACCGGCCAGTTGGGTGGCCTCATTGCCCAGGCTTTGATCGACAAGGGTTTCCAGGTGCGCATCCTGGTGCGCGAAGGTTCGGCGTACGACGCGCTGGTGCAGGCAGGTGCCGAAGCTCCGATCGGAGACCTCAAGGACCCTGCCTCTCTCGCGGCAGCATGTGCCGGCGTGGACACGATCGTGACCACCGCAAACTCCTCGGCGCGTGGCGGTGAGGACACCGTGGATTCAGTGGACCGGCGCGGCAACCGCAACCTGATTGAGGCAGCAGTCACTGCGGGCGTCCACCGTTTCGTTTTCGTTTCAAACCTCGGCGCCAGCCCCGAGAGCCCCAACCCGTTCATGGCTGCCAAGGGCGAGACCGAGCGGCTGCTCCGCAACAGCGGCATGTCCTGGACAATCCTTCAGCCCAACCTGTTCATGGACAAGTTGCCAGCCATCGTGGTTGGCTTTCCGGCTGTGGCTGGCCAGCCTGTCACTCTCGTGGGAGAGGGGCGGAGGGTGCATTCGCTTGTGGCCATGCAGGACGTGGCTCGGTATGTGCTTGCGGTGCTAGAGCATCCAGAGAGGGATGGGCAACTGCTGGTCATCGGCGGTCCAACGGCCGTCTCCTGGCGCGATGCCGTGGCCGAATTCGAGCTCGAACTGGGGCGCGAGGTTCCGGTACGGACCGTACCCCCGGGACAACCGATTCCCGGCATGCCGGACATGCTTAGCGGTTTCCTTGCTCTGCTGGAGACTTACGACTCAAGGCTGGACATGGAGGAGCTGTCCGCGCGTTACGACGTCCCGCCCACCACGCTCCGGACCTGGGTGCATGACTTCGTGCTAAAAAGCGTGGCCGAGCGCCCGCGGGTTTAACCTCCGCTCCAACTTTTGGCACCAAACGCGCCACCTGTCCTCCCTAGCGTGGACGGGTCGCCGGCCACCAGCCGGCCCCGTCATCCCAGGAGGAAACCCATGCGCCAAGTCCTGACTGCCGCGGCAGCCGCCGCCCTGATCGCCGCCATGGCGAGCCCCGCCGTCGCCGCCCCGGAGACGCAGGCCGGCACGCCGTCGTCGAACGCTGCCGGAACCGCCACCTCCGCACTCACGGTGAACGAGCGCAACGGCTCCTTCGACCTGCAGAGCCACCGCGGCGGCCGCGGCGAATGGACCGAGGAATCCCTGGCCGCGTTCACGAACTCGCTGGCGCTGGGCGTGACCACCCTGGAGCTGGACACTCACCTGACCCAGGACGGCAAGGTGATCGTGTGGCACGACGACACCATCCAGGCCGCCAAGTGCATCGACACCGCACCCGCCACCGCCGGCGACCCCGAGTTCCCGTACGTCGGCGACCGCGTGGCCGAGCTGTCCCTGGCCCAGGTGCAGACCCTGAACTGCGGCTACGTGCAGCTGGCCGGCTACCCGGAGCAGGAGGTCATCGAGGGCAACCGGATCGCCGAGCTGAAGGACGTCTACCAGCTGGTCCGCGACACGAACGCCGCCAAGGTCCGTTTCAATGTCGAGACCAAGGTGGAAAGCAGCCAGATCGGCGGCGCCGGCATGGAGTCCCTCACCCGCGCCGTGGTGGCCGACATCCAGGCCTCGGGCATGGCGGACCGCACCACCCTGCAGTCCTTCGACTGGTCCTCGCTGAACCTCACCAAGGACCTCGCCCCGGAAATGCCGCTGGTGGCGCTCTCCAGCGGCGACACCTGGATGGGCGTGGGCCAGCCCGGCGCCAGCCCCAACCTGGGCGGCATCGACATCGACGACTACGACGGTTCCCTTCCCAAGGCGGCGGCTGCCCAGGGGTACGACGTCGTCTCCCCCACGTTCCGCTCCGTCACCGCAGAGATGATCGCCGAGGCCCACGAACTGGGCCTGCCGGTCATTCCATGGACCGTGAACACCACCGCCGACATGGAGCACCTGATGGACCTGGGCGTGGACGGCATCATCACCGACTACCCCACGCGCCTGCGCACCCTCATGGAGGAGCGCGGCCTGAAGCTGCCGAAGGCGTACGGGCTGAAGGGCTAAGCCCCCTCACTGACGGGGCGGGGCCCGGCGCCAGCTTCTTCGAGCTGGTGCCGGGCCTTCCCCGTTTAAGGGTCCACCGTTTACCGGTCCAGCTTCACCGCCGTGAACAGTATTGCTGAGTCCTCCTCGGCCTCCAGGCTGTGCATGCCGTCCGGGACGATCAGCAGGTCGCCTGCCTTGCCCTGCCAGGCTTCGGCGCCCGCCTTCAGCCAGACGGAGCCCTTGATGACGAAGACCGTGGCCTCGCCGGGGTTCAGGTGCTCGCTGAGCTGGGTCCCGGCGCGGAAGCCATCACGGTCTGGCGCAGCCGTTTTTCGTGGCCGCCGAACACGGTGTCCGAGGCGCGGCCGCTGGATCCGGACACTGCTGCCTGGAGTTGCTGACGGGCCAGGGCATCAATCGACATCTTCTGCATGAGGACAACGTACCCACCTGGCGCCCCAGGATGCTGCCGAAGGTCATCGCTGCCGTACCGAGCAGCTCCCGCTGCGCCGGCGTCGTGTCTCGTGACTAACGATGAACACTCGATTTTTACCAGAAGGCCGTTCAGGCTGCGGTGCCTTGGAGGCGCGACCGGAGGGTCGGCACGCCTGGGCCGTTGAGCTGGTCAAGGTAGGTTTCGCGGCCAGCCATGCCCATCACCAGAGCGAGGGTCGATCCGGTGACCAGAGGGCCGGTGCCCGCAGCGAACGGCCCGTCGTCGGCCCGCAACCGCAGGCCGGCCACGTGGGTGCGGCTGGCAACGGTGAAGTCGTGCCGGGCGAAGAATTCGGCCACGGGTGTCAGCGCCTCGATGCTCGGTGTGCGGGGAAGCCCAAGGGGCTGGCGGATGTCTTGGGCGTGCACGACGACCTCGCCAAGGTAGGCCGGGGTGTGTCCTGAGGGTGCCGTGGTACTCCTGACGACGGCGCGGAAACGGTCGAGTGTCTCTTTCGGATTCTTGCCGCGGTGCTCGGACAGCCGGCGCTGGTTGTGCACGTCGGGACGGAAACGCGCGCCGAGCATGCTGCGCAGCCACTGCCACTGGTTCAGGCTGGCCGCGGCGCTCAGGTGAGCGACGACCTGCTCGACGTTCCACTGCCCGCACAGAGTGGGGTGCTGCCATTGCTCTGCGCTGAGGTTCGCCAGGTCCTGCGCCAGAGCGGTGCGCTCGGCGTGTGCCAGCGCCCACAGGTCGTCATTCTGCCATCTCGTCATAGCGCTTCGGGCGCCTCTCCTCGTATACGCGATTCATCGGTTGCCGAGCTGGCCACGAAGCGGGAGGCTCCGCTGCCTTTGAAGCTCCCCCGGTCCACGCGACGCCCGGAAACCGCGAGCAGCAGATCAAGCGGATCGGCCTCGACATCGTCTCCCTGGCCCCAGACCGCCCCGGTCTTCCGGTCGATCAGCCGAAGTCCGGCGACACGCTCGCGTCCTCCGCCGAAGGAGACGGGGGTGCGCAGCTGGTATGTGAGCGCCTGAACGACCGCAGGTTCGGGGTAACTTCCGGCAATGCCCAGGGGCCGGCGAATGTCCTCGCCGTGCACGATGGCCTCCACCAGGCGTGTTGCGAGGTTCGCCGGCGGCGTCCGCGTGAGTTCCGCAGCTTCCACGAGCGCGTTGACCGTGTCCCGCGGATCCTGCCGTTTCTCTCTAGCAATACCGTTTTCGTTCGCCCGATCGAAGTCCATGCGTGCCGTCAGCAGGTCTCGGACGAAGGCGAGCCGGCCGGTTCGTGCCGTGTCCACCAGGTGCGCAAGGACATCGTGGACATCCCACCCTGGGCAGAGGGAGGGGAAGCGCCATTGTTCGTCGAGCAGGTCGGAGAGATCCGCGGCGAGCCGTCGCCTCTCAGAATGAACGGTCTGCCAGACCGCTTCTGCTGCCCTGCGCATGCCGTTCCTTCCCGGTGATGTCTCGGTAACCAACACTATGAGTGCTGGACTAGACACTACTGCCATGCCCTGCCATACGTGGCCGGTCGAGTAAGCAGGTCAACCCGCCCGGGGCAGACAGCTGGAACACAAACGGCGGCACCCCAGCCGGGTGCCGCCGTCGTACGCCTGGTCCAGGGCCCGCTACGTAAGCTTCAGGACCAGCACCGGGGTGTTCTGCTTGTAGGCCTCATAGTCGGACTGGCCGCCCCACTTCCTGTCCGCTTTCTCCTCCAGCGGGGGCACGCCGCTGCCCTTGATCAGCAGCAGCGCCACAAACACCGGGGACACCAGGGCAGGCCACTGCCAGCCCTGCAGTACCGGCAGGGCAATGATGGCCACGCCCACCCACAGCGTGATCTCGCCGAAGTAGTTGGGATGCCGGGACCTGGACCAGAGGCCGGTGCTGATGAAGCGGCCCTTGTTGCCGGGGTCGGCCTTGAAACGGGTTTTCTGGACGTCCGCCACGGTCTCAATTGTGATCCCCAGCGCCCAGACCAGCAGGCCCGCCCAGAAGAACCCGTCCAGGCCCACCTTCCGGTCCGAGGTGATGGCCACCCATGCCAGCGCCGCGGTGAGCACCACCCACAGCCCCTGCAGGGTCCAGGTGTTCAGGAACCGGGCAAAGTCCTTCTTGAGCTCATCAAACCGGTCGTCCTTGCCATGCTTCATCACCCGCTGGAAAAGGTAGCCGCCCAGCCGCGCAGCCCACAACACCACCATCGCCGCCAGCAGCATGCCGCGCGCGTCCACGCCGGGCGAAGCCAGCACCAGGAACACCGTAATGGTGATGTACGTCAGGGCGCCGGTGAGGTCGTAAAACTTCTCCGTCTGCGCCTTGTAGGAGGGAATGAACACGAGCCACTGGATCACGAAGGCGGCGGCCACACCCAGTGCGAACACGGGGAAACCGCCCACGGTGGAGCCGCCCTGGCTCCCCGCGAGGGCGATGAGGACCGCGGCCACCACCGCGATGGGAATGCTGATGAGCGCCTTGCGGCGTTTTTCGGTCATGCGGGTGTGGTCCTTTCACGCAATCCGCCTGGTTCACATAGTCTTCGGAGCCGGGGCGGTGTTGTATGGGTGGCTCCGCACTGCCCGGTCCCCGTGACTCCCGGGGAATGGCCACCGGGCGTAGACTCAGCGCACCACTGACGGCAGAGGCGGGAAGCCATGAAGAGCATCCGGGCGCAGGTCCTTGAAGCAGAACAAAGCGCTGAACTTGGGCCCGGTGAGGACGAACGGTTTTCCGGCTACGGCGTGATGGGCCTGCCCTTCAGCTCCGGCCACGTCCTGGCCATGCGGCGGTTCCCCGTGACCAGCGTTGGGCCCGGCTACACCTCGTTGTGGCTGCGGCGCCCCACCGGCGCCTGGACCATTTACGCCGACGCCCCGCCCGAGCTCTCCTGCGCCCGCTACTTTGGCGCGGCCCTGGATGAGGCAGTCCAATGCCCTGTTGATGTCACCTGGACGGGCGACGCCGCCTTCAGCGTCACTGTAGGCGGGGATGTGGACCTGGCATGGGACCTCGAGCTGACGCCCACTCCCGTGACCCGCGCCATGACGGCGGTGATGAGCGCACTGCCCGCACCGCTCCTGGAAAGCCCTCCTTTCCTGCGGGTCATGGGCGCCGCAGCAGGACCTGCGCTGAGGGCGGGTCGGCTCGGGCTGACGGGCACCGTGCCCAACCGGCAGGGCTTCCGCGCCAAACCACGCCGGATGTGGTTTGTGTCCGGCAGTTCGGCGTCCCTTGACGGCGAGGATTTCGGCAGCCCGCAGCCCCTGCGCATCCAGACCGGGCTGGGCGATTTCTGGATCCCGCAGCGCGGCATCTTCCTGATCGGCGCGTCATCCTACGACCGGTTTGACCCGGTCCGGCATCTTCCGGCCAGCGCGCGCAGGGCCGCCTAGCCTCAACCGGTCACGCCACCAGCCTTGCCACGAGCTCGCCGCGGCTGCCCACACCCACCTTCCCGAAGAGTGACTTCAGATGGTCGTGCACCGTGTGCGGGGAGATGAACAGGTGGCGGGCGATGTCCGCCGTCGCGTTTCCGGACAGCACCTCCAGGCACACGTCCCGCTCGCGGGCCGTCACCCCATAGGCCGCCAGCAGCAGGGTGGCCAGGTCCTGCGTGGTGGCCGGCTCCACGGTGACCACCATCTGTTCGGGGTCGTCGCCGGTAATCAGGCGGCTGGCCTGCAGCACCACCCAGTTCTCCCCGGCGTCACGCATCCTGGCCCGCGCCGTGCCGGAAACGGAAGCGTGGGCCTGAGCCACTACCGAGTGCAGCGTCATGGTGAAGCGGCCCGGTGCCGCGTCCTCCACTTCGGTCAGCCAGGCAGCCGCGGCGGGCGTGGCAGCCCGCAGCTCACCGTGCAGCCCGGCGATCACAATTACGGGCCCGACGGCGGCGGGGCGGGCCGGGTGCCCCGTGCGGACGGCGATCCTGGTCGCCGCGGCCAGGGTGGCCGTCACGGCCTCCAGGAATTCCACCTCCCGGTCGGTGAAGTCCTTGCCGCCGGCCCGGAAGATGCTGCCCACTCCCCAGCACGCGTCGTCGATCCGGAAGGCGGCGCGCAGTTCGTGGTCCAGCCCCTGCGGCTTCAAGAGCTCGTTGATCCGGACGCTGCGGACCACGTCCCGGTGCGCGGCGTCCGAGATCCTCGCAATCGGGCGCTGCCGCCGCAGCAGCTCAGCGAACGTGTTCGGTTCCTGGCCCGTGTATTCGCATTCGGCGAAGCGGAGGCTGTACTCCTCATATTCGTCCTTGCCGACCGGCCATGGCCGGTAGTTGGTGATGGACGTCATCACCATGGAGTCGGGGTCGACGGCGGCCCAGCAGCCCTGCTCGAACGGCACCTCCCGCTGCACGACGGCGAGCGCCGACGGGTAAAGGTCGGCCAGGTTCATCCCGCCCGCGGCGAAGGCGGCGATCTCCCGCCGGGCACGCTCGGCGCGCTCCTCCCACATAGCTCCAGTATCCGCCCAGGGGGCGGCGCCGCAATCCCCCAAAGTGGGGGTTCTTCAAGCACCCCGGAACCCCCTTGTGGGGGATGGGGCCGGCGCGCACCGCCGTCGTACTCTTCCCTCATGAACGCCGTATCCCAGGTTTTCGCGGTACTGGCCGCCCTGATCTACATCGTGGTGTTCCCGCTGGAAAGTTTCCTGATGCACCGCCCGGCGGCGCAGAAGTTCCTGAGCACCCCGCCGCAGAACGTGCCGGCCGTGATGATGTGGGCCATCCCCACCGGGTTCCGCAACCTGGTGATCGGCCTGGGAGTCCTGGCCGGAGTGGTGGCGGTGAACATGGGCTACCTGGTGGCGGGCTACACCCTGGTGATCTACTGCTGCGCGAACATGGTGCTCACCGCGCCCGCCATGCTCCTGGCGGACATGCTGGGCCATTACCCGAAAAAGGGCGACAGCATCCCGGGAACCCTGGGTGCCACGGTGCCGGCCCTGATAGCGCTGATCGCGCTGCCGTTTTGAAGGAGTATTGGAGGTCAACAATGGGACAGGCCCGCGACGTGATGGACCGCCTGATGGCGGCCATGGGATCAAAAGACAAGGAAACGCTGGCACGCTGCTACGCCCCCGGCGCTGTGGCCTACACCCCTGACCAGGGGGAACTCCGCGGCCGTGATGCCATCGCCGGGTACCTTTTTGGCTTTTGGGAAGCCATGCCGGATGTCCGGTACGAGCATGCGGAAAAGCACGAGGCAGGCAACGTGGCCATCGACGAGGGGTTTGTGGTGGGCACCAACACCGGGCCCCTGCGCATGCCCTCCGGCGAAACCCTGCCCGCCACCGGCCGGCAGCTTCGGATCAGGAGCTGCGACGTGGCCACGGTGGAGGGCGCCGGGATCACCTCCCACCACTTCTACTTCGACCAGGTGGAGTTCCTGGCGCAGCTCGGGCTGATGCCCCAAATGTCCGAACACTGACCGATGTCCAGGCAGGGACCGGGCAGGTCCCTCAAAAGTTTGCCGCCGCAAGTGCGTCGTCCAGGATCGCCAGTCCCGAGGCGGCGTCAGCGTCGCTCACGTTGAGGGGCGGGGCCACATGGATCCGGTTGCCCATGATCAACGGCAACAGGCCACGCTCCAGGCATGCCTTGGCGAAAGAGGCCATCGGCGCGTTCGACGCACCGACGGCTCCCGGCGGCACGAGCGGTTCCTTGGTGGTTCGGTCGCGGACCAGTTCCATGCTCCACAGGCCGCCGATGCCGCGGACGTCCCCGATCACCTCGTGCGTGCCGGCCAGCTCCTTCAGTCCTGGCCCGAGAATGTCTGTGCCGAGGCGGGCCGCTGCTTCCACGGTTGCCTCTTCATGCATGGCGTTGATGGCGCCGACGGCTGCCGCGCAGGCGAGCGGGTGGCCGCTGTACGTCAGGCCGGCCGGGTAGGGGCGCTGGGTGAACATCTCATAGATCGCATCACCAATCAGGACTCCGCCCAACGGCACGTAGCCCGAGTTCACACCCTTGGCGAACACCAGCAGGTCCGGTGCCACGCCGTCGTGGTCGACGCCGAACCAGGCTCCCGTGCGGCCAAAGCCCACCATCACCTCGTCGGCTATGTAGACGATGCCGTGCCGGCTGCACAGTTCGCGGACCCCGCGCAGGTAGCCGGCCGGCGGCACGATGACGCCCGAGCTGCCGGTCACGGATTCCAGGACCAGCCCTGCGATAGTGGACGGGCCTTCCAGGAGGATCACCTGCTCCAGGTGCGCGAGGGCCCGCTCACACTCTTCGTCTGCGGTGCTTGATCCGAATGCCGTCCGGTACAGGAAGGGTCCAAAGAAGTGCACGGCACCCGCTGTGCCGGTGTCCGAGATCCAGCGGCGGGGATCTCCGGTGAGATGGATGGATGTGGTGGTGGAGCCATGGTACGAGCGGTACGCGGAAAGGACTTTCGGCCGGCCGGTGAAGAGACGCGCCATCCGGACGGCGTGCTCGATCGCCTCCGTGCCGCCGGTGGTGAACAGGACGTGCCCGAGCCCCTCGGGCGCGACCTCCACAATCAGACGCGCCGCCTCGCCCCGGATGTCGGACGCGTTCCCGGGTGCGAGCGTGCACAGCCGGTCGGCCTGCTCCTTGATGGCGGCGACAATCTTCGGATGCTGGTGGCCGAGGTTGGTGAATACCAGCTGGGAGCTGAAGTCCAGGTAGCGCCTGCCGCTGACGTCGGTGACATGGCTCCCGGATCCGCCCACCAGGGTGGGGACATCGCGTGGACCCTGGACAGCCCACGGGTGGAAGACCAGTTCGTCGAGGTTCATTGACACGTTCCTTCCGCACACCCACGCGGGCCGCTGCTGCTTCAGCGCAGGGCGGCCCGTGGTCGGTGGCTATCCCGTCAACTGGCTACTGTGTGCGCTGGGAGAGGTTAAGGATGTTGCCCTCGCTGTCCAGGAACCAGGCCGATTTGCCCCAGTCATCCGTGGCAAGGCCGTTCTCCGTCTTCAGCCCGGGCATGTCGTAGTCCTCGAAGACCACTCCCCTGCCCCGCAGTTCCTCCATGTCGCGTTCGATGTTGTCCGATTCCCAGCCCATCTGCGTGTTCTTCGCCGAACCCGCATTATCGGTCTGGTAGATGAGGAAACTCGTTCCGTTGCCGCAGCGGTACAGGAGGCTGTACTCCTCCATGGCCTCTGAAGATTCAAGGCCGAGCTTGTCCCGATAAAATTCCTTCGCCCTGTTGATGTCCTTCGCAGCGAGGACGGCCATGACTGCAGAATCCTTGAGCATGATGAATTCCTTTGTGCATTGTTCGCGTCGGCGGCGATGCTCTCCCCTGTGACGTTCCCGGAATATCCCTACTCCGGGGCCGCGTGGCAACCCTTTCCGCCATAAGCCGGGTTGGCCACCTGGGACCCTGCTGCGCAACGCCAGCCTTCATCGGCGCGAAAGAGTCCCCGAAGCTTATGGGCCCATTATGGAACCGAAATGCGGCTACGGAAATAGGCGATTCTTAGTGGCTGTGCGACCCGTTCAAACCCTTGGCGTAGGCAGCCTGGCCCACGTGCTGGAGGCAGTCCGCGAGGATGCTGACCAGGCGTACGCCGAGGGTGACGGGCGGGTCCCAGCGGGTGTCCACCACGCGGTCCAGATCTCCGCCCTCGAGTGTTTTCAGGAACCCCACGGTCTGCCGGTGGACCGCGTCGTAGTACTCCAGCAGCAGGCCCGCCGGCGCCTGCACGGCGTCCACCTGGTCGCTCGAATGGCCGTAGCCGGTATCCTTCCGGGACAACGGAAGACCGAAGCGGCCCACGAAATCCTGCGCGGTCCAGACCTGTTCGAGGCCGGCCGCGTCCGCCACCTGCGCGTCCTCCACCCGGCCCAGGTGCCAGATCAGCCATGCAATCGAGTTGCCGGTGCCCGCCGGCCTGTCGGTGAGGGATCCGTCGTCGAGCCCTTCAAGGACCGCTTCCACCGTTTCCCGGATCCTGCCGAAGGCGTCCAGCAGCAGATCATTCGACTTCATCATGAGCTCCTTAGGGCCATCTTTTGGTTCACATCCGAGCGGGAACCATGGCGCCATCCTATGCGCGCCGTTTTTCGTTGAGGGACGGCGGGGCTGCGGAAGGTGAACAATGATCTCATGAGCTACCGGAAGGACCCCCGAGTGGACCAGTACATTGATGCCCTTCCGCCGTGGCAGCAGGACATCTGCCACCAGGTGCGGGACCTCGTCCACGCGGCCGACCCCGACGTTGAGGAGACCATCAAGCGGACCGTCCAGCCCTACTTCGTCCTGGAAGGCAACGTTTGTGCGCTCCTCGCGGCCAAGGACCATGTGAACGTTTTCCTGTACGACGGCGGGCTCTCCCCGGACCCGCAGGGCATCATCACCGGAGGGCACGGTAACAAGACCGGCCGCACCGTAGCCGTCAGGGAAGGGGAGCCCATCAACGGGCAGGCTTTGGGCGACATTTTCAGGGCGATCATCGCCACCAACCGTGCCGGCGGCTGGCGGAAGGTCACTTCGGGCCAGTAGCCGGTCGCGCGCGAACCATGCGGATCTCTGGCAGGCTTTCCCATTCCGGCGGCAACAGCGCGCTCCTTCCGTCAGGCCGGAAGCCGTTCTTGCGGTAGAAAGCGTGCGCGCGGGGGTTGTTCTCCAGCACCCACAAGTACGCCGGTTGCTCCCCCACGGCGGCTGCCAGCAGCGCTGCCCCAAGCCCCGTGCCGTGCGTCCGCCGCAGCGTGTAGATCGAGTACAGCTCCAGCGGCACGGGACCGTCCTCGTCACGGCCCGGACCGGCGTCGGCAAATCCCACCACAGCGCCAGTAGCGTCCTCGGCGACGATCCGGGGCGCGGCATCAGCAAGAAAATGACGACGGCGTTCCACGCGTTCCGGGACGGCTGCCCGGCGGGCACGGAAAAAGTCAGCCGACAACAGGTGCGGGTAGCACTCCTCGTGGGCCAGCGTGTGCATCTCCACCAGCGCCTCGGCGTCGCCAGGAACAGCCTGGCGAAGAACGTAGTCCATCCCCCAGCCTAACCAGTGGCGGCCTGCCCAACCCATCCGATCCTCCCGAGCCAGCCGGCCAGGATGGGCAGCACCACTGAACTGTGCATCGCGCTCAGGTGGTTGAGGCCGGGAAGGACGTGCACCTCCCAGCCGGCAGCCACGAGTTCATCCCGGCGCTCAGCCAACGGCGCGCCGATCCGCACCTGCACCCCGCCCCACTGCGGGCTGTAGTCGATCTGGTCGTCTCCGCCGGCGAAGGCGAGGCGCGGCAAGGCAGCCGGGGCCGCCGTCGTCGAATCGTTGAAGTCCCGGAGCGCCTCGTAGAGGGTGACGAACTGGCGGGTCTGGGCCTCCGTGGTCTGGACGGCAGCAGAGTCCCAGTCCCCCGGCTCGGCCTCGGCCGCCGGCACAGACGCCGGATCCGGGGCTTGGGTGGACGCGGCGTGCGCGGCGCGGGTCACGGCCAGCATACTCCGGTACGGGCCGTCCATCGGCGGGAATCCGCCCATGGCGAGGGCGCGGAGACGGTCGGTGCGGAGGGACAGCTGGAGGCCGGCCAGTGCCAACCAGGAGTAGCCGTAGTAGCCAAAGGCGTCCGCGCCGGCGGCGTCGGCGATGGCCAGGAGGTCGGCGGCCAGGTTGTCCGGCGTGAGGGTGTCCGGGGCGGGGTAAGCCATCCGGTGGCCTTCATAGTCGGCCGTGATCACCCGGTTCGTCGGCGACAGACCGTTCACGAGGGCCGGTCCGAGTTCCGGCTCGCCGCCCCATTTGCTGATGATCTCGGCCTCGGCGGGCGGATGCGGCTGCAGCCGGACGGGCAGCAGCAGTGCCGGACCGTGACCGTGGACCGTGACGGGAACGGTGGAACCATCGTGAAGCACGGCCTCCAGCTCAGCAGCCATTGCGGGTCCCTCTCCTGGGTGCGGATGCGCAGCACCTTCAGCATGGCACCCGCTCCTGCGTCTGTCGTCGTTTGTCCATCTGGAATACCAAAGGTGTAGTGAGATACCTCGGAGTAGGGGTTGTTCCACCCTTGGAATACCAAGTACCATCAACGGAGCCCGTTTCCCCGCCGGGCGCCATCCCCAAGGAGACAATGATGTGCCTTCATGACCACAGCTCTGCCCCTACGCCGGCGGCCAGCCTCCCGCGCCGTGGCATCCTCGCCGGAGCCGCGGCGCTCGCCGGAATCTCCGTGGCCAGCATCGCCGCGCAGCTCGGCGGCGCATCCGCGGCGCAGGCCGGCGAGAAGCCCTCATCAGGCCCGAACTACCACGGCAGTCCGCTGACCCATCCACCGGTGATTATCGAAGGCGGCACCATCGTGGATCCCCAGACCGGCGGTGCCATCGAGGACGGCGTCCTGGTGCTCGACGGCGGCAAGGTGGCCGCCGTCGGAACGCGCGACGAGACACGCGAGGCCGTTGCCGCCGTCGCCGGCCGTGCCCGTGTCCTGAACGCGTCCGGCAGGTGGGTGCTGCCTGGTCTTGTGGACGTCCACGTCCACGCGAACGCGCTTGCCGACGCGCGGGCCATCCTGCAGGGCGGCGCCACCAGCGTCCGGAGCGGATCCAGCAGCTTCTACCAGGACGTGGCGCTGGCAGCACTGCCGGCCTGGGCGCCCGGTGTTTCCCCGCGCATGACGCCTGCCGGGCTGTTTATCTCCCCGGACCTCGGCGACTCGCTCCTTGCCGATCCGGACCTCGCCCCGCTGGCCACCCTTCCCACCGGCGTCCGGGAAACTGCTGACCTGGCGTACCTCACCCGCGTGAACCTTTCGCGCGGCGCCCAGGTCATCAAGACCCGCGCCAACCCGCGTGCGGGCATCCCGGAGCAGGACCCGCGCGAACTGGTTTACAACCAGGAGCAGCTGTCCGCTGTTGTGAAGGCGGCCAGGGGCGCGGGCGTGCTCTGCCACGCCTACAGCGCGGAGGGGATCGACGGCGCCGTCCGCGCCGGGGTGCGCAGCATCGAACACGGCGTCTTCGTCTCCGAGGGCACCATCGCGGAGATGGTGCGCCGGGGGACCTATTTCACGCCCACCATGGACGCGATCACCAGCATGGCGGCTTCCCCGAACCCCGTCCTCGCAGCGCGCGGCAAGGAATACGCCCCCATCCTGCAGGCCGCGGTGCGGGCAGCAAAGGAGGCCGGCGTGACCATCGTGGCCGGCACCGACTCCTTCGGAACGGACGTCACCCCGATCGGCACCGAAGCCCGCCTGCTCGCCGAAGCCGGCCTGTCCCCGCTGGAGGCGTTGCAGTCAGCCACCGTCCACGCGGCGCGGCTGCTCGGGCTGGGCAACGACGCCGGCCGGCTGGTCCGAGGCGGCTTCGCCGACGCGATTGTGGTGGACGCGGATCCGCTGGCCAGTGCGTCCGCACTTGAGCAGGTCCGGGTTGTTGTGGCGCAGGGAGCGGTTGTCCGGAACGGGCTTTAACGACGAAATGCCGCGGACACCTTCGCTGGTGTCCGCGGCATTCCTGGTTTGCCTTACTTGTCGCAGCCGATGCCGTCCCCATCGCGGTCCAGGTGCTTCCCGTAACCGGGTGAACCTGCGTAGACAGGTGCCGCGCCGGCAGCGCGCGCAGCAGTGCAGTTCGCGTAGTAGACGGCGGCCGGAGCGGGGGCAGCCGGAGCCGCGGGAACCGCGGGAGCCGGTGCCGGGGCGGGTGCAGCAGGAGCGGCCGGTGCCGGTACGGCCTTGCGGGCTGCGGCATCCCGTGCAGCCTGCTCCGCCGCGGCCTGTGCGGCAGCGGCCGCTTCCGCAGCAGCCTTTTCGGCTGCTGCCTTTTGAGCCGCGGCCAGTTCGGCGGCAACCTTTTCTGCAGCGGCCTTTTCGGCGGCAACCTTCTCGGCCTCGATCAGTTCGAGGGACTTGACCCCGAGTTTCACGGTGGAGCCCTCTTCCGCCTGGGTATTCTCAGCCGGGTCCTGGGAGATTACCTGCCAGTTGCTCTTCTTGACGATCGACTTGCCGTCCACAATGTCTTTCGCCTCGACCTCAAACCCGAGGTCTTCCAGCTGCTCCGTCGCCTTATCGAGGGTCAGGCCCACGACACCGGGAACGCCAACCTTTGCCGCAGCCGTGGTGGCCACAGCAGTTGCCGCCGACGCCGGTTCCGTTGCCTCCTGCTTGCTGCTGCAGCCTGTGAGCATCAAGCCAGCGAGCACAACCACTGCCAGCGTCTTCTTCAGGGCTCCTCCCGGAGCCTGCGGATTGAGTGTCATTTTTCCCCCTGGGAATGTTTGTGTGGGTGATGCGGATGGGTGCGAAACCCGGGTAAAGAGAGCGCCTATTCGCAGGCCACGCCGTCCGAGTCCCTGTCAAGCGCGGGCCGGTAGCCACCCTGTCCGGCATACAGCGGAGCGGCGCCGGCAGCCTTCGCCGCGGCACAGTTCGCGTAGTAGGCAGCCGCCGGTGCGGGCGCCGGGGCTGCAGGCGCCGGGGCAGGTGCCACGGGGGCGGGAGCAGGGGCTGCAGGTGCCGGGGCGGGTGCTGCGGGTGCAGGAGCAACCGGGGCCGGAGCCTGGACAGCAGGAGCAGGTGCAACAGCGGCGGGTGCCGGCTCAGGTGCCACAGGTGCCGGTGAGGCCACAGGAGCCTGGGAAGTCGTCGGCGCGAGCTGTCCGCTGCAGTCAGCGAGGATGCGTGCCATGGCGTCGTGCTCTGCCTGGGTCACCCACAACCCGTAGGTCGCCTTCACGGAAATCTGCCGGGCGACGTATTCGCACCGGAAGCCCTTGTTCGGCGGCAGCCAGGTGGCGGCGTCGCCGTCGCCCTTTTTCATGTTGGTCGGCCCGTCGGTCGCCTGAAGGTTCAGCGGATCGTTGGCGAACGCTGTCCGCTGGTCAGTGGTCAGCTGCTGTGCGCCCTTCTGCCAGGCGTCGCTCAGGGCGACCACGTGGTCGATCTGGACAGCCGAGCTGGTTGCGGTCCCCCGCAGGAAGCTGATGTTCGTGCCCGTGTAGGGGTCCGCCAGCATACCGGACTGCACCTTGCACGGGACGCTGTTGGTGAACGTGATTCCCGTCAGGTCGCGTTTGAGGGTGTCGTTGCGGGTGTCGCAGCCGTTGCGGTCAACGTCCGCCCACGCCTGGCCGAACAGCGCGCGGTCATATCCCGTCTTCGGCGCGCGTCCCTTGATGGGAAGTGTGGCCAGCAGATCCAGCGCCTTGGTTGCGTAGGCTGGCTGCGAGTTGGGCGACGTCACGGAGACACCCTGCGCCACCAGGGAGGGCGTCTCGGGATCCAGCGGGGCACCCGTTTCCTGTGCGGTAGGAGTGGACGACGGCGTTGCGCCGGCTGTGGCTGATGGGCTCGCCTTTGAGAATGCGGCTGTCGCGGCGGTGTCAGATGCGGCTGCCTCGAGGTCCTGCGTCGACACACGAGGGAGGGCGAGTCCACCGGCGATGAAAAGCACGAAAGCGGTGGCGAGGGCAACGGCGCCCGCCTTCCGCTTGGCGGGAAGCCACGCCCAGGATCGGCGTCCGGTGAGCAGGACATAAAGCCCGGTAAGGGCCGCCGAGATGGCCGCAAAGACCAGTGCGAGCCCAATCCCGCTGCTCAGCGCGCCCAACAGCATAAAGAGTGCGGTGATGCCGGCGACGATAAACGTGGAGGCGCCCGGTTTACGCGGCGGCTTCGGCGACGGAACGGATGGTGCTGGACCCAAAAGGGCCTCGTATTCGGACATTCTTTCCCCAATTAAGTGGGCCCACAAAAAAGGCCCGGCAATTTGCCGGGCCTTCTGCTTAGCCCGGCAAATGTGTCGTCGACGAGCCTATTTCTCTTTTTTGGGGTTAACGCACGATTACCGTGATCCTCGCCTAAGATTGAGCAGCTCTTGATCAGGCCTTGAGGAAACTGTCCGGGCTGCGCAGTTTCGGCTTAACAATTGCAATTACACAACGGGCATGCTGTCAACAGCCGCATTCTTCCCGCGTTTGCTTCTGCCCACAGCAACGGAAATTGCCACGATCACGCCAATCATGACGAAAAGGGCGGTTATGAGAGTGCCGGCTCCGCGGAACCACACTCCGTCGCTTTCGTAGCCGAGCACTATCGCGTGGCTGGGATCCGCTTCCCGGTAGACCACTGTGACGTACGCGCCGACCTCGGGGTGCTGGTCATGGTCTACGGCTGCCCAGGTAACGTGGTACGTCCCGTCCAGGGACATGAATTCCACCTCAATGTCGCGCTCGGAAGCCTTGGTGACGTCGTCGAATTCAACGATGGTCCCCGTTGTGTGGGTGCCGGTTCGGGCCAATTCTTCGTCGATGTTGATAAGGTGCTGCCCGAACACGATCATCGCGGGCCCCAGGCAGAGGACCAGCACCGTCACAACGAGGTTCAGCACCTGCCCCAGCGACAACTTCGACTTACGGTTTTCAGCAGTTCTACGCCCAGTCACTGCACCATTCTGCCGGACAGAAGACCTGCCCGTTGCCACACCGACCCACGCACAAACCGTCCCCGCTCCCTCGTTGCTCTGTCAGTTGTCGTTGCCATCCGGGTCGGTTGGGTGCGTTATCTGATATAGCATCCCGGGCTTGTTGGGGTGTTGTTTAAATGCGGGAGGCCCCAACCATGTA
>NZ_QRGQ01000038.1:0-420 GCF_003367205.1 Arthrobacter sp. RT-1 | reverse complement strand
GGGTCTTAGCTTCCGGGTTCGGAATGGGACCGGGCGTTTCCCCCACGCTATGACCGCCGTAACCCTTGCTCCACACCCCCGCGGGGGTGGGAAAACCTGGTGGTTACAACATTCGTGCTCGTGTTAGAGCTGTGGTGTTGTTATTCAATTGGTGTTCCCTGCAACAAACGGGTTTGTTGTTTGGGAACCACATAGTGGACGCAAGCAGTCTTGTGTATCTTTTTACTTTCTTCGGGTGTGAACGTCTTTTGAATGCCGTTCACGAAGAAAGTGTGTGGTGTAAGTTGTTGGCCTATTAGTACCGGTCAGCTTCACGAGTCGTTAGTCCTCGCTTCCACATCCGGCCTATCAACCCAGTGGTCTGGCTGGGGGCCTCTCACACACGAGGTGTATGGAAATCTCATCTTGAAGCGAGCTTCC
>NZ_QRGQ01000037.1:0-316 GCF_003367205.1 Arthrobacter sp. RT-1 | reverse complement strand
GAAAAGCATCGACGCGAGGTTTTAGCCGCCCGTACCCCAAACCGACACAGGTGATCAGGTAGAGAATACTAAGGCGATCGAGAGAATTATGGTTAAGGAACTCGGCAAAATGCCCCCGTAACTTCGGGAGAAGGGGGGCCCCAACCTTGAACGGACTACGCGTCCGGGAGGGGATCGGGGCCGCAGAGACCAGGGGGAAGCGACTGTTTACTAAAAACACAGGTCCGTGCGAAGTCGCAAGACGATGTATACGGACTGACTCCTGCCCGGTGCTGGAAGGTTAAGAGGACCGGTTAGCCTCACGGCGAAGCTGAGA